>JAHBXR010000008.1 GCA_019636335.1 Pirellulales bacterium | reverse complement strand
TGTCGGGGGCTTGATTTCTCGCACGGTACCAATTGCCAAGTCCAGAGTCTTGGTTTTACCGTTTGGGAAAGTGTGTCGTGCGTTGATGCCATAGACGATCTTATCGGTCAGCGCTTGCTCACGAAGCACATCACATGCAGCTAGCAAATCTTCAACGAGGTATGCGCAAAGCGCATTGGAGTGAGCGTCGCTACGCGGATGATATCGATACTTCTGGCGATAGAACTTGTCCACATGAGTGTGGGTGGACATCCAGCTTGCAATCTGTTCCGGCGCGCTCATTCATGCCCTCCTTGGCAACAGGGATGGGCATAATCCAAAAGCAGGGTGGGCTGGTCAAGACCGGTTGGTCTACCCATAATTCAACCGCGCCGGCGTCCCACGCTGAATCGGCACGTCGAACAGACGTGGCCCGTCGGCCGACAGCCCGGCCTTCACCTTGGCCGCCAGTTCATCCGGATCGGTGATGCGTTCGGCCTGCACGCCGAGCGACTGGGCCAGACCGATGAAATCGACCTCCGGTTCGACAAGGTCCATGCCCAGGAACCTTCCAGCCTTTGCTTCCGGCAGGCCGAGTCCCTGGGCGCCGATCTTCAGAATCTGGTACTGCGCGTTGTTCGCGATGACGAACGTCACCGGCAGCTTGTAGTGGGCCGCGGTCCATAGACCCTGGATGCCATACATGGCCGCCCCTTCGCCCAGGATCGCCAGCACCGGCCGCTCGGGCCACGCCAGCTTCACGCCGATCGCGCAGCCCAAGCCCCAACCGAGCGCCCAACCACGGTGGCCGAAGTAACCCGTCGTGTTCTTCAAAGCACCCAAACGCTCGAACATCGTGTTCGTCGACGTAACCGCCTCTTCGATCACTGCCACGTCGGGCGGAAGAATTCCGGCCAACGCCGACATCATCGTTATGGACGAAAGAGGACGCATCGCGCGCTCTTCCACAGCCTTCGCGCGTATCGCCTCCTGCGTCTTGCGCTGCACCTCGCCGTGCATGGCAATCCGTTTCTTCGCCGCTTCGACCGCCGCCGGCTTCATCCGCTCGGCGAGCAGCGTATCGAGCTCGGCCAGTCCCATCTTCGTATCCCCCAGCAGCCCGACTTCGACCGGATAGTTCTTGCCGATCTGCCACTGATCTTCGTCGAGATGAACGATCTTCGACGCGATTGGCAGCGCCCGCGGCGGCTCGTGGTAGACATACTGCCGCAGCAGATCCATGCCGGCGACGAATAGCACGTCGTACTCGGCCAGCCGCGCGTTCACCTCCGGAGACCAGAGCGGCAGCCCCAGCACGGACAGCGGATGATCGGCCGGGAAGCTGAGCCGGCCGTGCGTCGTGCCCGACTCGGAGATTACCGGCGCCCCGAGACGCTCGGCCACGCGAACCAGCTCCGCCACGGCGTCACGCTCGACGACGCGGCTACCGACCAGGATCGCCGGGTTCTTCGCCCCGGCCAGCACGTCGGCCGCGCGGGCCAGCGCCTCGACGGGGGGCCGCGTACGAGTATTAAGCAGCGCCGGCATCGTCAGTTCCAACTCCGCTTCCTCGGACATGATGTCCATCGGCAGCGAGAGAAAGACGGGGCCCGTCGGCGGTGTCAGGGCGGTCTGCACGGCGCGGCGCAGCGCGGAGGGCAGATCTTGCACGCGATTCACCTCGACGGCCCATTTGGTCCAGGGGCGCGCCACGCTCACCATGTCGGACCAGAGGATCGGCTCCTCGAAGCTCAATCGCCGATCGGTCTGACCGGCGGTGATCAGCAGCGGCGTGCCCGCGCGGTAGGCGTTGTAGATCATGCCCATCGCGTTCCCCAACCCACAACTGATGTGCAGGTTGACGAACCCTACTCCGCGCGAGGCCTGCGAGTAGCCGTCGGCCATGCCGACCACGGGTACTTCCTGCAAACCCAGGATGTACTTGATCCGCGTGTCCTGCAGCATCGCATCCATCAGCGGCAATTCCGTCGTGCCGGGATTGCCGAACAAATAGCGGACCCCCGCGGCATGGAGCATCTCGAGCAGGGCAAAGCTTCCGTTCATAATGTGACTATAAGCTCCAGGCTAAAGGCGGTCGGCGCGGGGGACGATCGGGCCTCAGTCTATGGCATGCGCGTAGCGTCTTGCTAGCGTCACGTGAGGACTCGATGAAGGCCCCTCGTCAGATGCCGGAACGATTTCGTAGAATGCGTGGGTGAACCCCGCCTCGCCGCCTGCCTCTACCTCGCGTCACGATCCCTTTGTGGTGGCGGTTGTCTGTGGCCTGCTGTCGGCCATCTTCTACACGGCCACCAACGTCTTTCTGCGCCAGGTGGCCGAGACACGCGACCCCGCCTGGGTGGGCTGCGTCAAATCGTTGCCGGTGGTCCTCGTGGCCACGATCGTCCTCGCGCGACGGCGCCTGCGGGGCGAGCACGTCTTGCCCACCTGGCGCGTGCTCGGGCTGCTCGTCGGCACCGGTCTCATCGTGCAGATCGTGGGCAATGTGCTCAACCAATGGGCGCTCGGGCAAGTCGGCATGACGGTCACGGTCCCCCTGACCCTGGGGGCGATCATCGTCTCCGGGGTCGTCATGGGACGTGTCTTTCTGGGAGAACCGATCTCGCCGCGGGCAGTCGTTTCGCTCGCCGTGCTCGTCCTGTCCATTCTCGTGCTTAGCGTCGGCACCGAGCGCGCCGAGGTCGGGACGACGTCGCTCGGCGCCACGCCCACCCAATCGAGTGTCGCACTGGGAGTGCTGGCCGCCTGCATCTCGGGGCTCGCCTACGCCACCAGCCACGTCACCATTCGCCGCGTCTCGGGCGGAAACACCCCCATGGCGGCCGCGCTCGGGGTGATCGCCTTCACCGGCACCGTAACGCTCGGCGCGATCACGCTCGGCGTCGTGGGCTGGGAAGAAATCCGCGCCACGACCCGCGCCGATCTTTTCTCGATGGTCATGGCGGGCATGTGCAACGCCGCCGCCTTCTTCTCGCTCGGCAAGAGCCTGCAGGTCCTCTCGATGGCCTACGTGAATGCCTTCAATGCCTCGCAGACCGCCATGTCGGCCATGGCCGGGGTGCTCGTTTTCGGCGAGGCCTTCACGCCTACCCTGGCCGTGGGAGTCCTCCTCACCATCGCCGGCCTGCTCGTCATGCGCACCTCGAACCCCCGGCACGAAGAGGTCGGCATGCCGGTCGAGCCGCTCGACGAATGATTCTGCTGAGAAAAGCTCGCGCGGAGGCGCGGAGTAAAACGCGGAGCGGGCCGAAAGAGGTTGGTAACGCGGGGCTCGGAATCCGGTTGCGGTCGTTCTAACTCGTTCTCCTCGTTGCGGTTCTGAACTCGCTTCTCGGTTGCGTCGGTTTCCCTCAAGTTTTTCTGCGGAATCGTTCCAAGATTCACGCGCCGATCGCGACTAACCCTTACGGCCAATTAGTTACCGCCTCGCGGTGGCCGCCGAAGGACCCTCGCAGACCCGTCGTGAGCGCAGCAGAAAGGACCGTGGATCATGATCAAGAAGGCCATCTACGCCGGTGTGGGAGTATCACTCCTGGGACTATTTCTCTTTGGCCGAGACGCCGCCAGTTACGTCGGCACCTCGATCGGTTGGGTCAAGGATTCGGTCAAGGAGGCGGTGCCGATCGAGTTCGAGATCGAGCGCGCCCGCAAGTTGGTTCGCGACATCGTGCCCGACATTCGCAAGAACATGCACGTCATCGCCCGCGAAGAGGTCGAGATCGAGCGGCTCGCCGAGCAGATCGGCAAGGCCGAGCAGACGCAAACGGCCGACCGCGAGAACATCCTGCGTCTGAAGAACGATCTAGGCACGCAGCAGGTGTCGTTCAGCTACTCGGGACGCAACTATTCGCGCGACCAGGTGAAGGTCGACCTGGCGAATCGCTTCGAGCGTTTCAAGACCCGCGACGCCACGTTGGCCAGCCTGCGCGAGATGCACAACGCCCGCGTCGCTAGCCTCGACGCGGCCCGGCAAAAGCTCGACGGCATGTTGGCCTCGAAGCGGCAGCTCGAAGTCGAGGTGCAGAACCTCGAGGCCCGTCTGAAGCTGGTCGAAGCCGCCCAGACCACGAGCAGCGCCACCTTCGACGACAGCCGCCTGAGCCGTGCCAAGGATCTGATCGCCGAGCTGCGTAGCCGGTTGGACGTGGCCGAGCGTCTGGTCGACAGCGAAGGCGCCTACCAGGGGGAGATTCAGCTCAACCAACAGGTGCCGGACGAGATCGTCGACGAGGTGACCGAGTACTTCGAGGCCGGCAGCCAGGATGTCCCGCAGGAAAAGGTCGCCCAAGCGAAAGCGGCGTAGGGACGGCGACTGGCCGATGGCACTGCTGGGCCAGCCAGCAGTGCCTGTCGGGTAGGTGGACATTGCTCGAATGTTTTTGTAGGTCAGGTACCCCGTACCTGACAAACTATCGAGTTGGCCATGTCGAACGCTGTCAGGTACGGGGTACCTGACCTGCAAGGGGCAACAGTGCCACTCGGCGTATGAACGTTGCCAATGGTGAGACTCTCCCCATGTTTCAGGCCTGGCGAATTCAACTGCGTGAAGCGGAGCTGGCGTTCGCCGCCGGCCGGCTCGAAGAAGCGCATTCGATTCTCGGTCGCGAGGGGCTGGACGAGTTTCACCAGGCGCAAAAGCTACGCCACCGGATCGCGGAGCGCATGGTCGATCGCGGCGCCGATCTGGCCGCCAAGGGAGAGACGCAAGCCGGCTGGCGCGATCTCGAACGAGGGGCCCAACTCGGCGCCGACACCAGGCACGTTGCCACCGTCAGACGCTCGCTCATCGAGCGCCTGCTGGGCGAGGTCGAAAATCTGCTCCGGCTCGGCCATACCGAGCAGGCACTCCATCGGCTCGAAGAGCTCGCCGCCCGGCATGCCCTGACGCGCGAAGCAAGGGCCTTGGATACGGTCGTGCGCCGCGTGGCGAACGCCGAGCGATTCATGCGCCGGGGCAAGTTCTCGCAGGCCGAGGCGGAGTGGCTGGCCGCGATCGCGCTGCGGCCCGACCTGACCACGTTGGAAGAGCGTCGTCGAGCCTGTAGCCTGAAGGCGACAGAACTGCGACGCTTGTCGCAGCGGCTGCACGAGGGGATGGCCGCCGCCAACTGGAGCGATGTCCTCGCCACCGCCGAGCAGTTGCTCGTGCTCTCTCCCGGCGATGCCCCGGCTCGCGAGGCCCGCCGCCGCGCATGGTCGGCCGTCGGGACCAGGCTGGCCGATTCGGCGATGATCGGTCCACGCCTGGCGGCCGCTCGAGTAACCTTGCCCGGACCGCGCCAGGCTTCGCCACCGGTAGCCATCATGAACAACTCGCAGCCAGGCCATGCCCCGTCAGGAAAAGCCGGCGCAAGATTTTTGATGTGGGTCGATTCCGTCGGCGGCTTCCTCGTCTGCGATGGGGACGAAGTTACCCTCGGGCAGCCGATCGCCGGACAGCAGGTCGAGATTCCCCTGCTCGGCGATCTCTCGGGCCGCCACGCCATCATTCGTCGTGACGGCGAGGGATACCTGCTCGAGGCACTGCGGCCGACGCGCGTCTCGGGGCGACCGGTCGAAGGAGCCGCCCTGCTCACCGACGGCGCCACGATCGAGCTGGGCGAGGGGGTTGTGCTGCGATTTCGCCGACCCCACCCGCTGAGCTCGACGGCGCGGATCGAATTTGTAAGCCGGCACCGCACGCAGCCGGCGGCCGACGCCGTGATCCTGTTGGGCGAATCTTGTGTCCTGGGACCATCGTCCAAGGCCCACATCACCTGTCGCGATTGGACCCAAGACGTGGTGCTCGTGCGACAGGGGAACGAATTGTACTGCCAGAGCTCGGGAGCCTTTGCCGTCGATGGCGTTGAGCAGAGCGAGCGGGTCGAGATCGGACGCTCGTCGCAGATCACGGGCGAGGATTTCGCCATCAGTCTGGAACCTTTGTAAGAATCGTCCGACGGGAGCGAATGAGTACGGAGACGGCCGTCTGCGGCAGGGCCGGCCCGCGGCGTGCCGGGCGAAAGCCATCGGTACGGCGACCTCGAAGCTGGCCCACTGGGCACGAGTTACGAACAGAATCGGCTGAGAAGCAGGCACGAAAAGCGAGAGCAAGATGTTCCGTGGTTGTGGGGGGCCCAGTAGGCAGCCTCGTTCCGCATGGCAGGCCGGTCCAACCAAGCTGGATTCGGCCCCCGGAAATGGTGCCCACGTTGGGCTACTCGATCCTGGACAGATGGAAGAACCAACAGCTACGCTAGAACAAAGCGGTGCCAAACCCATGAACCTGCGAGCCACCGAAGCGGAAGAGATCCGCGAGCCGCGAGGCGGCCCTATGAAGTTCACCTACACGAGCGGTTCTCGTCCGCTCGATGGTTACACGATCAAACGCGGCATCGGTCGGGGGGGCTTCGGCGAAGTCTATTACGCCGTGAGCGACGCCGGCAAAGAGGTGGCGCTCAAGCTCATTCGACGCAACCTCGATGTCGAGCTGCGCGGCGTCACCCACTGCCTCAACCTGCGCCATCCGCACCTGCTGGCCCTCTACGACATCAAGGTCGACGACCAGGACGACACCTGGGTCGTCATGGAATATGTCCGGGGCGAACAGCTCGAGGATTGCGTGACACGTCATCCCGAGGGGTTGCCCCTCGACGAAGCGCTCGCCTGGATTCACGGCGTCGGCGCCGGCGTGGCTTACCTGCACGATCAGGGCATCGTCCACCGCGATCTCAAGCCCGGCAACGTCTTTAACGACGACGGCATCGTCAAGATCGGCGACTACGGCTTGTCGAAGTTCATCTCGTCGAGCCGCCGCAGCGGACAGACCGAAAGTGTCGGTACGGTCCACTACATGGCGCCCGAAGTGGCCAACGGCCGTTACGGCAAGGAAATCGATATCTACGCCTTGGGCGTGATGCTGTACGAGGTGCTGACCGGTCGTGTGCCGTTCGATGGGGAAAGCGTCGGCGAAGTGCTCATGAAGCATCTCACCGCGCAGCCCGACTTGAGCCGCCTCGCCGAGCCTTATCGTACGGTAGTCGCCAGCGCGCTCGAGAAGGATCCCGCCAAGCGGGCTCAATCGGTGGCAGAGCTGCTCGCGCGATTGCCGCAGCCTGCTTCGGCGCCGCGCGTCTTCACGGCCGTTGCGTCGGCCTTGTCTCCCCGCCCAGCGGCCGAAACGGCCATGTACGATCGCCCTACCCCCGCGCCCTTCATGGCGGTGGCCGGGCACGGCGAGACCGCCTATGCCGGCGCCATTCCCCCGGCGGCTTCCCCCGCGGCCAGGCACGCGCCGACGATGCACGTCGACGAGCGCGACCCCATCGCGCGGGGACTCGGCCGCGTGTGGACCGACCTGCGCACGGGTTGGCAGGATCTCAACCTACCGATCTGGGCGCGCGTGCTGTGCTACGTCTTGGGATCGATCATGCTCGTGGCGACGATGGGTCTTTGGGCGCCTCTGCTCATCCTGTCGTTGCTGATCTACTGCATCTATGCCGTGGTTCTGTCGGCGATCTCGCCGAACCCACCGCGCTTGCCGGCGACGGCCGAGCTGCATCATCCCGATGTGAGCCCGTCTCCCCCCCCGCCCCCTGTTCCGCCGCTCTCGCCGGGTGCGCAGGCCGCGGCTCAAGTGCGCCGCGAAGAGTTTCGCAAGTATTCGCGCCGCGTGCGCGGCGAATCGCAAGCGGTCGCGTTCCTCCCCCTTTCGGCGCGCGATCGCTTTACCGAGCTGACCGGTTCGATGCTGGGGGGGGCAGCCGCCGCTTCGGCCATCAGCCTGCTGTTGCTGCTGATGACCGGCAGCCTGCGTCCCGACTTGTTTGCCTGGTTGGCGATCGTCTCGACGATCGGCACCTGGGGTATTCAGATTGCCGCCAAGAGTTGGGAAGGAACGCGCGTCGAGGTCCTGCCACGCCGCTTCGTCTTGCTGGTGGTAGGGCTGGCGCTCGGCACCGTGGCTTATGGCGTACACAGCGCCTTGTTGATCGATCTGCCTTACTCGACGACGACCGATATCATTGCCCCGCAGCATGGCCCCTTGTCCGCCAGCGAATCGGCCAACACGATTCGCGAGTCGCTCTTCGACGAGCAGGGTGCGCCCCGCCTGACGGCCTATCTCGCCTACTTCGGCTTGCTCTTTCCCGTGCTCCGCTGGTGGGAGCTGGCCGATCCGCAACGCCGTACCCGTCTGCAATTGTGGAACGCCTTCGGCTGCGGGCTGTGGGCCTTTGTCCTGAGCCTCTTCTGGCAGTTTCCGAGCGGCGCGGGCATGGCCGTGGCGTTCACCATCGCGTGCAGCGTGCAGTTGGCCAGTCCCTGGGTGAATCGACGCCTGCGCCGCGCGCAGCGCTCGACTTAGGGGGGAAGGATCAATGACACCACTTCTGGCGCAAATGGGGCCTTCGCTGGCAGGTATGCTTTGCTTTCTGGTTGCCGCCATGATCTTCTTTGCCGGGTCGATTGGCGTGATCGTGCTCCTCTGCACGCGCTTGGGGCGGCGAGCACTAACCATCTGCGCACTCTTCGTAGTGGTGGCGTTTGTGGCGGTCGGCGTATTGCGGTTTCACGGTGCCTTCCGCCATGCGACAGCGCAACGCGCAGCCGCCGAGGCCGATCAGCGGACCGTCGCCGATCGCATCCGCGCCGAGATCGAGGCACGCCTCGGCGGCGACGCGCTCCAGCAGACCGCCGGCCCGCGCCCCGATCACGTCACGCTCGAAATTCGCTGGCATGCCGACAAGCTGCCAGAACTCCGCGCGAATCCCGGCGCCATCGTGTCGGCGGTCACCAGCATACTGACAGCCGTGGACGACACGACGAACGAGGAGACAGATCTCGCTGACGTGCCACTGACGCATTTGCTCGACCTGCGAATCTCTCTCGACGACGACCACAAGTTCCCCCTGGGCGAGGTGGCGCAGGTGGGGCGGCGCCGCCAGGTGGGCGTGGCCCGGCCCGAAGACACGATTCACCTGAGAATCGAAGGTCTTGACGCAAGTCAGGCCAAAAAGCTCATGCACGACGCGACGGCCTTGCTCGAGCGTGCCGTGGCCGCGGCCGACGACCCGCTGCGGACGTTGGTCAACATCGATCGCGACGAGGACTCCCAAGGATTCGCCCTTCGCATTCCTGCCCGCGAGGTACGCCAGGTAGCGGCGAGACTCATGCTGCCCGTAGGCTTGGATACGCCAGTGCAACAGGAGGGCAAGGCCACGAAGAGTGAAAGTGTCGCTGAGCCGGCCGATGAGCTTGCCGCGGCGGAACCCGTCGCCGCCGAGAAACCCCTGTCACCGGAACCGGCAACCCCACAGCCGCCCCCTCGGCCGGTCCAGCCACAACTCGTCGCGACGCCCTCCGTCGCGCGCGACACGTCGTCTGGCCAGCGCGCCAAGCCCGCCTGGGTCGCCAACGGCAAGGAAGAAGAACGGCTCCCCAACGGCGTCTATCGCATCGCCGCCCGGTCGGGACCTTATAGCTCGACCGAGGAATGCTTTGCCGAGGCCCCCACCCTGGTGCGGGGGATTGTCCACCGATACGTCGCCCGACTGTATGGCAACCGCGCGGCCGAGGAGATGCAGGTGCCGGGCATCTGGATCGAGTCGGCGCTCGTCAAGGATCAGTGGATCGGTGAAGTCGAGAGCGTCACCCTCGGCACCACGATGTACGAAATGCACGTGCTCGTCGAGTTTGACGACATGGCGCGACGTGAGCTTGCCGGCATGTGGCACCAGACGCAACTCGAACGGCGCTTGACGATGACCGGCGCCGCCTCGGGGCTGGTGTTGCTCCTGTTGGGAACCACGTTCGGCTATCTCAAGCTCGATACGGCCACACGCGGCTTTTACAGCGGACGGCTCAAACTGGCGGCGGGCGCGATCGTGGCCGGCGCGGGACTGGCGCTCTTCCAGATGTTGCGCATGGTATAGTAAGGTCGCCGCGCGGTCGCGTCAGGTGCCGGGCGGAACCCCACGCGTGGTGCCAAGTTGAATGCTCCTTCGCAATACGAACGTCTCTTGATCGATCGCATCCGCGCGGGCGAACCCGATGCGTGGAGCGAGTTGATCGCGCGCTACGAGGGGCGCCTGCTGGCCTTCGTCGAGAGTCGTTTGCGTCGGCGTGCCTCGAGCGAGGATGTCGTCCAGGAGGCCTTCATCGGCTTTCTCACGAGCCTGCCGAATTACGACGGCGGACGGCCGCTGGAAACCTACCTCTTCAGCATTGCCGCCCACAAGCTGACCGACCACCTGAGACGCGAGGGCCGCCGGCCCACCGTGCCGCTATCGTCGGGGCGAGGGGGAGAAAGCGACTGGGATCTCCCAGGCTCGGAGCGTGCCGCCAGCAGCATAATGCGCAGCGGCGAGCGGCGCCGGCTGGAAGAAAAGGCGCTCACGGCGGCCCTGGCCGAGAACATCGCCCGTTGGCGCGAGCGCGGCGATTGGGAAAAAATCCAATGCGCCGAGCTGCTTTTTGTGCGCGGCCTGCCCAACAAAGAGGCCGCCGCGCGCTTGAGTATTTCGGAGCAGACCGTCGCCAACCACAAGTTCGATCTGCTGGCAAAACTACGCGCCGCCGTCCGCAAGCAGGGCCTGCCGCAAGATGTCTTTCCGGAACTACGCGAGGCGGCGGTTTAAGAACCAGGCAGCTCACGGACGGAAGCAATGCACTACAGCGATACCGATCTCGAAGGTTATCTCGACGAAGCCTTGCCGGCCGAGGAAATGGCGCGCATCGAGCATGCCGTGCGGAGCGACGCTTCCCTCGTCGGACGGCTGACCGAGCTCCACGCTCGGCGCGATGCCGGCATGCATACGTTGGGGGGCATTTGGCGGCGGCATCGCCTCACGTGTCCAGCGCGCGAGCAATTGGGCGGCTTCCTGCTCGGCACGCTCGATCGTGGCACGACGAGCTATGTGAAGTTCCACGTCGAGGTGGTCGGCTGCCGACTCTGCCAGGCAAATGTCGAAGACCTGCGCAATCAACAGCAGGAAGCCGCCGACGCCATCGAGACGCGCCGCCGCAAATATTTCCAGTCGAGCGCGGGTTATCTCCGCGGCAAGTAGACTCTTCACTCGCTGTTCCTTGGAGCAGACAAGTGGCACAGGCCGCCGGCCTGTGGAGAGTTGCTCAAAGCACAGGCTAGCAGTCCGTGACACGTTGTTGGCTACGGTCGTCTCGGCGAGGCCTCTTGGCAGTCGCACGATTCTGCTTCGCCGATTCCGGCTTGGGTTTCTTCACTTCATCGGGGGCCAGCTCGAAACGCAAGCGATAGGCCCGATAGCCGGCGTCGAGCTGCTCGGCGTAGATGGCGTCGATCTCGGCGCGCAGGGCCCGGGCGTTGTCGAAGCCGTCGAGCACCGCGTCCTCGTCGGTCAGCTCGTCGAGGGCCACTTCGTCCACGGCGCGGATCCAGATATATCCTACGCCCGGGATGTAGCTGCGCTGGCCGGCGCGCACGCGGCGCACTTTCCACAGGCGAATGGTTTGCGTCTTGCGCCCCGCGCGAATCGCGTCGAGAAACTTCTTCTTGAAAAGCAACATGAGCATGCCGGCGCAGCGAGTTCGCCGTGCATGCGCGGCACGCCCCCGTGGCCCACGCGCATGCTCGGCGAGGGTGCGTCAGCATAGTGCCGCGTGCGCGGCGAGGTCAAATCGGCGACTGGACCAGCGCCGTATCTCCGGGATACGATACAGGCATGTCGTACGAATCCACTTCCTCGCAGGGCTACGAAGCCGGGCGTCCGCCGGGCGATCCAGGGTCGCCGCGCGGCAAGAGCAGCCTGCGCGAACGGTTCGCCACGTTCGTCTGGCCACGTCTCAAGCCCCGCCTGTGGCAGACCTGGCTGAATCTGCAGATCTGGCTCCCCTTTCTGCAGAATCCCAATGCCCGGGCAAGGCAGATCATCTATTGGGGACGCGAGCATCGCGAGGGGCACGCCTGGCGCATCGGGCTGCCGGCAGTCTGTTGGTACTGCGGCCGGGGCGAGGGGCTACGCAGCCGCGAGTACGACGTCGAGGTCCGCTCGTTCGAATACGCCCTGCAGATCGGCGCCGCGACCGCGGGCTTTTCGCTATTCTTCTTGCTGATCGCCTATTGGCGCGGATCGTGGTGGTTTCTCTTGTTCGCCCTGATCACCGCGCTGGCGGGAGTCGGCATGTTATTTCTCAAGAGTTGGCACGAACGGGTCCGCCTGGTGATGTGGTCCTGTCCCGATCATGCCGCGGCGATGTTGCGTCCCGATCTGGTAGTCGACGAGAATCAACTACACATGGTCATGCCGACCGAGACGCTGGCCGGCGCCGCACAGGAAGAACTGAACGCCGAACGCCGCCGCCTCGCCGCGCAAAAGGGTGCAGGCGGCGGCAGCGGGTCCTCGGGCGGAACGAGTTGGAGCACGCCCCCTTCGCGCAGCGCCGAGGCAGGGCCGGTACCTCTGGCAAACGACGCCCCCCCCGCCTACAAGCCGGTCTACAACACGCCCAACGCCCCCGAGTTGCCCCCCATCAAGCTCTTTGGCGAGGACGACGAAGAGGAGCAGAAGTAGCCGGGATGAGTTTCTCACACGGCGCGGAGCCGACACGAGTTCGCAAGAACTTGGGGCAGAAAGTGGCACAGGCCGCTGGCCTGTGTTACTGCACGGCAATTTCTAAGCCTTAAGCCATGTTCTCGGCAAACTGCCGGAACAGGTAATGGCTATCGTGCGGCCCGGCCGACGATTCGGGGTGGTACTGCACGCAGAAGGCGGGCAGTTCCCGGTGACGCAGTCCTTCGATCGTGTTGTCGTTCAGATTGCGATGCGTGATCTCGAGCGTCTTCGGCAGCGACTCCTCGTCGACCGCGAAGCCGTGATTCTGCGAGGTGATCTCCACGCGATCCGAGTCGAGGTTGAGCACCGGCTGGTTGGCCCCTCGATGGCCGAACTTGAGCTTGTAGGTCTTGGCGCCGCAGGCCAGGGCCAGAAGCTGATGCCCCAGGCAGATGCCGAAGACGGGCGTCTTGTTCTCGAGCACGCCGCGGATCGTTTTGATGGCGTAGTCGAGCGGTTCCGGATCGCCGGGGCCATTGGAGAGAAACACGCCATCGGGTTTCAACGCCAACACATCCTGTGCTGAGGCCGTCCCCGGCAGCACCGTGACGCGGCAACCCAGGTCGTGCAGATGCCGGCCGATGTTCCACTTCATGCCGTAGTCGAGGGCGACGACGTGCTTGCCCCGCGCGATCCCATGTTGGCTGTTCGACTGCGAGGGATTCTCGAGCGTCGTCCAGGGACTCAACTCTTCCGACCATTCGCGCGGCTGGTGGGGAATCACCTCGCGGATCAAGTCGCGGCCTACCAGCCCGGGGCTTGCCTTCGCCTTGGCCACTAGGCTCGCGTCATCCAGATCGCGCGTCGACAAGATGCCCTTCATCGCCCCCACGATACGCAGCCGGCGGACGAGGGCCCGGGTATCGATGTTGCTGATGCCGACGATGTCGTGGCGAGCCAGATACTCGTCGAGCGTGCCATTGGCACGGAAATTACTCGCAATTCGACTCAACTCGCGGACGACGAAACCCGCCAGGTGCGGCTTGCCACTCTCGACGTCTTCGGCATTGACGCCGTAGTTGCCGATCTCGGGGTAAGTCATACAGACGATCTGGCCGCGGTAACTTGGGTCGGTGAGGATTTCCTGGTAGCCGGTCATCGAGGTGTTAAAGCACACCTCGCCGTCCACCTCGCCTTCGGCGCCGAAGCCGATTCCCGTGAAAACCGTTCCATCTTCTAACGCAAGCTTGGCGATGCGCGTCATCTGGCGAACCTGGATGTTGGCGGTGAACCCTGGCTGGGCGTGTAGGGTATCTGAGACTTTGACGATTGCGACCGACGCGTGTGCGCGCCAGTCGATCGAGTCGGTACAGCTTCGCGCGCGGCCGGCGGTGAATTCCTCAGGCTGGGGGCGTGCCTCGGCGTTTCTGCCGCGCGTGGGAGGCACGGTACAAAGACGCCAGGTAAAGCAAGCTGACGATGCCCGTCAGACTCGTTCGACGCGGCACCATTCGACCGTGGGGCGGGAACCTAAAGTCGCAGGGACGGCGGCCCGATAGGGTTTTATAACGGCTGTGGGTCTCCGAAGTTGAACGCCGCAAGGCATTCGATTCGGACAGCCAAAGTGGCGAGGGTTCTTGTCCCGGCGAGCAAGAACCCTCGCTTTTTTTGTTTCGCGGGCGAGCCACGCTGGCGGCTCCGATGACCTTGGAACGCCCCCCTCTGTGCAACTTGAGGGGCGATTATAGCCGCCGCTGGCCATCTCGGCGAGCGGCCCCTTGTGCCCCTGGCGGCATGCCGTTACCGAGTCACGTTCGGATCGACGGCCACGTTGGGAGCCGGCGACGGAGCGGGGGGGGACGGCGGCTCCAACCCCAGGCAGCGACCGATCTGGCGGACCGCCTGACGCAGCCGGTTCTCGTTTTCCACGAGCGCCAGTCGCAAGTAGCCTTCGCCCGAGGGACCAAATCCGGCGCCGGGGCTCACCGCGACGTCCGCCTCTTCGAGCAGCTTCATGGCGAAGTCGATCGTCCCCATCCGCTGCATCCACACCTCCGGCACTTTGGCCCAGACGAACATCCCCGCGCGGGGCGGGGTGATGTCCCAACCGATACGGCGCAGACCTTCGCACAGCACGTCGCGACGACGCTGGTACAGCGCGGCCTGTGCCTCGACGCCGGCGTCCGTGTGACGCAGGGCCATGATCGCCGCCACTTGGATCGGCAGGAACATGCCGTAGTCGTAATAGGCCTTGATCGTCGAGAGGGCACGGATCATCTCGGCGTTGCCGGCGCAGAAGCCGACGCGCCAGCCCGCCATGTTGTAGCCCTTGCTCATCGTGGTGAATTCGACGCCGACGTCGCTCGCCCCGGGGGCGGCCAGGAAGCTGGGGGGCTTGTAGCCGTCAAAGGCGACGTCGCCATAGGCCATGTCGCTGATGACCATGAAGCCGTACTTCTTGGCCAGCTTCACCACCTCGACATAAAACTCCGGCTCGATCGTCACCGACGAAGGGTTGTGCGGGTAATTGACGATCAAGAGCTTCGGCCGCGGATAGAGCTTCTCGCACGTGTAGGCGATGTTCGAGAGAAACTTCTCGTTGTCCTTCACCTCGAGCGAGATCACATTGCCCCCCGCCAGCGCCACGGCATAAACGTGTACCGGGAAGGACGGGGCCGGCACGATGGCCGTATCCCCCGGACCCATCAGCGCCAGGCACAAGTGGCTGAAGCCTTCTTTCGAACCGAGGCAAGTCACGATCTCGCTCTCGGGATCGAGTCGCACGCCGTAGCGCTTGAGATACTTGCTCGCCACTTCGCGGCGCAGGTTCGGAATGCCGATCGAGTGGCTGTAGCCATGGTTGCGCGGGTCGCGGGCCGCCTCGGCCAGCTTTTCGATCACCAGATCCTGCGGCGGATCGGAGGGGTTCCCCATGCCCAGGTCGATCACGTCGGCGCCGGCCCGTCGCTTCTGATACTTGAGCGCGTTGATGCGGCCAAACAGGTAAGGGGGCAACCGCTTGACCCGATCGGCGACCGGGATCTCAAAGGGTTGCGGTAGCCGGGGAATCTCGTCGCGCGGTTGGTCTTGGCTCATCGGAAGCAAGGGGTAAGCATTGGGGGTCGGGGAGCGCTAACCCTTTAGGATATCCGGTTTTCGAGGGGGAACAAGCACGGCGCAGAACCGCCGAATGTCGGCCAGCCAGACACCGCGCACCCCCCGCAAGTTCGCGGCAGCTAAACCGATCGACAATGCTTCGGTCAAAAAACCCTTTGCCCTCCGCGTCTCCTCCTCACTTCGCGTCTCCGCGTGAGCTTTCAGATTTGAAGGTCGGCTCCACCTTGCCGTCGATGATCGCATCGAGCACCGCGGTCAGGTTATCGAGAAAGTCTCCCTGCATCCCCTGCGACTTGGCGAACTCGTCGAGCTGGGCGATCTCGAAATAGCTGCGCGGGCGGATATCGATCTGCCAGGCGGCCTTGGCCGAGGGAGACTGTTTGGCTGCCGTGTAGGCGGTGAAGAAGATCGTGCTGTCGATATCGGACTCGGCCAGCGTTTCCGGCGATTTGTACGGCCTCAGGTAGTTCAGCCGCGTCATGTATTCGCTGGTATTGAAGCTGTGCAACTCGACTTGATCGCCGTTCACGCGCGCACGCACGAAAAACAACTCGTAGTGCGGCTCGAGAATCGGGTCACCTCCCGTCGGATTCGGCTTGGCGAGCGTATCGCGATTGATGCCGACGAAGGTGCGGAAGGCCTCGGCCGACGGCTTCTCGCCAGGGCCTACGAAGAGCCCCAATCCGCGACAGTCGCGGACCGAGTCTTCCATCAGCGCCGCGAATTCCTGGGCCCCGGGCTGGCCGTACGTGCCGATCGCGGCGAACGGCTTGTAGTAGAGATACACGTGGCCGGTCGATTGATCGCGGTGGACGCGGAGCTGGATGCTGATGTAATTGCCCCCGACCCGCGAGAGAATTCGCGACTTGCTCACCGAGGGGAGCTTTTCCTGATCCTCGGGGGTGAGCTGCATGCCGTAGCTCACCACGCCCAGTCGCGAATAATCGTAGGGGAGCTTCTTGGCGACTTTCTTCCCTTTTTCGGTGACGGTGACGTCGTATTCGGTCTTGCCGGCGAAGTCCTCGATTTCGAGCGGATCCCCCACGGCGACCTGGATCGAAGCCGCCTTGCTCGCCGCGTGTGCGGCGGCCAACTCCTCATGCGTCCGCGGCAGCTTCGTGATCGTCTTGGCGACCCAAAGCGGGGTATCGGCTGCCTGGGCCGGCGCGGACAGCAGCAGAACGAGCAGAAACCAGCAGACGCGGCGAGCGACAAACGGCATGACGTACACCCTGGGTGTGAACAATCGGCAAACGCAGCCAGGCGGGCAGCAGACGCTAGAGCCTGACATTTAACTTGGCCGGCACAGCCATGTCCAGAAAGACACCGGCTCGATTACCCGGTAGTCGCGGCCGGAGGCATCAATCTCGGTATTCGGCTCTCATGTGCAAGAAGGTGCCCATGTGCTGCAGCCCCTGGGCTGCGCAACGCCTTTTTTGAGGAGAAGTCGGAGTGAATGAGGTACGTCCACTCGAAATCCAGACAAATTCACGCGGCATGGCCAACAATTCTTCGGCATTCGCTTGCAGCCAGGATTTCAGCCACTGCAGCTTATTCAGAACAACCGTGATTTCTCGATCGCTGGCGGGATGCACCTCGACCCAATACACCACTTCGCTGTCCAGGTTCGCCGGTTGGTGGCCAATGGCGTAGTCCCAGCGTGGATCGTTCGGGCACGCTTTCGACAACGTGGTATCGATGTCGATGCTTCCCGTAAGGCGGCGTGGATCTTCCGTTCGAATGCAAGCACGGTCCGCAGCGGTCAGCGCCTGCAGGCCATCACAATACGCCGACTGCAATTGTGCCGATTGTTCAACAGCACTCTTGAAGATCACGATTGCCCCGCGTGGCTGTTTGCCACGGCTCGCGCCACGGCCGCATTCGCGCGACCGCTGAATTCCGCCAGTCCGCCCCAACTATCATCCGTTTCTTCGTTCGCTACGTCCAGGTCAGAGATGTCCTTCGTGCCGGCGATGGAAGAATCGAAGTAAAACACTCGAACGGAAGCGTCGAGGATCGCTTTCGCGATCTTCTGCATGGCCGGAGTTTCCGGCGCATCGAAAACCTCGAGCAAGGCCTTGGGCGACGCCCCATTCTCTTTCAGGTTTCGAAGTGTCCACATGGCTTCGAGAACTTGCGGCGAATGCGTGGAAAGGCACACGCGGTATCCCCGCATGATAAGTTCAAACACCAGGAGCAACACCACCGAGATCGCCCGCGGATGAAGCCCCATCTCCAATTCCTCGAGCACCACCCATTCGATATTTCCACGCCGCGAGACCTTCGTCGGCGGCATGAGCCAATAGAGGCCGAGCAGCAGCGGCACGAATTCTCGCTGGCCAGCCGACCATACCATGTAAGGGAGAGGTTCGCCGTTGGCGCCAAGCACGAGACGCTTCTGTGCGCGGAACTTGTCGACGTTGACACTGTATTTGGCAAAGATGGTCTGTTCCAACAACTCGCGAAATTCCGCTTTGAGGCGTCTCTCCTGCGGGAACAGCTTCTCACCGCCGCCAAACTCTCGCTCCACGAGCAGACGTAGTTTTTCGCTAAACTCGCGCACGGCGAAGGGATCGCCCGGCGAGTAGTCCGTAAAAGGGCGGGGCCATCCATCGCGGAGCGTCAGCACTCGTTGCGCCGGAATAAAAAAAACGGATTCTTCCTTGCTTCTTTGTTTCCGCCGAATCAGCTTCTGCATATCGACGGCTTCGCCATTCTTGGAAACGGCGCTGGTCCCCTCGCGCCAAATGGCATGCATGCCTTCGCCGAAGTAGATGTCAAAAAATGCAGACAACTGTCCCGACCAATCCAGACCATATCGTGTGAGCTCTCGCTGGATGTGTCCCGTGTCGAGGAGCAGCTTCAGAAATTGCAGCGAAATGCTCTTGCCCGTTGCCTGTGGGCCAACCAGCACGGTGAGATCTCCGAACTTGAGATCCGCCTCTCCAATCTGCCCGATGTTTTGAAGTCTCAAATGCACGAGTGTTCTCTATCATTCCAGGCAGGCGGCGTAAAAATACCTGATGGTTGGGGGGCGTACCTCTCGCAGCCAAGATGTCCGTGTCATCCGGTCATCCAAGTATAGGCGACGCTCGGACGCAAGTCGCTTAAAGCGGTGGCAGGTTGCTGAGAAAATCGCCCAACGCCTCGAAGTATTCCGGCGGATGCAAATCGTTGTGCTGAAAGCCTTCGAGCGTGAGAAATTGCTTCGGTTCGTGCGCCTGCTCGAACAGCTTCCTCCCCAACGCATAGGGCACGATCGTGTCGATGTCGCCGTGGCTTTGCAGCAATGGGCCATGAAATCGCCCAATCTTCGCGGCCGAATCAAGCCGATTGCGCATGAGCATGCTTGCCGGCAGCCAGCCAAAATGAAACTTGGCGACATCGACAAGCGAAGTGAACGTGTTCTGCAATACGAGGGCGCGGGCGCCGTCGTGGGCCGCCAGATCGACCATCACGCCGCCGCCGAGCGATGTTCCCATCAACACGATATCTTGTTCCCTCACGCCGGCACGCTCGGCGAGCCACGCCCGGGCCGCACGCGCATCCTGCAGCACGCCCACTTCATTGGGCGAACCGGCGCTGCGACCATAGCCGCGATAGTCGAAGATCATGACCGAGGCCCCCGCGCGAGCGTGGATCTGGCGCAAGTCTTCGGCCCAGCCCGTCAGGTTGCCGCCGTTGCCATGCGCGAAGAGAATCACCGCGCGGGGACTCGGATGTGGGACGTACCAGCCATGCAGCTTCGTGCCGTCGGCGGCCTCGAACCAGGCGTCCTCGAATTCGAGCCCCAGCGGGTTCCAATCTCCCGTGGGATACTTCGCCGGAAAGTAGACGAGCGAGTTTTCGAAAAAGGAAAACAACACGACCACCGTAAGCAGGACGACGGCAAAGAACAGGACTGCGCGACCAGGCGAGCCCTTTCGAACCTGCGTTCGCGGCGACGGCACGTCGTCGTTCCAGGTGCTGACCATCTCCCACCTGCCGACGACGCCTGAACGGGACTCTCGCTGCGCCGCTACGATCGACGGTTATTGTAGCAGCGCCCGCCCCGCTAGGAACTTGGCCGAAGGCACGCGCGGCGACGCGCTACTCGTAGAGAATACCGAGCACGTCGAGTGCTCGGATCGCGCGCCGCGGATCGCGGATCTCTTCTCCGTCGATGCACTGTCGCCAGACATTCAGGGCGTGCCGCAGATACTGCTCGCGAGATTCGCCCACGCCGTGGGCGCCGAGCTTCTGCAAAAGTGCCGGCCAGAGCTGACGCAAGGCCATCAATGCCGCCGGGTTGCCGGCGATGGCCTCGAAGACGGTGTCGTCGAGCGTTTCCAGTTCGTGCTGAATGTCTGGATGGGCCGCTCCCAGCACTTCGGCGGGTAAGTTTTCCCACATGCGCAACGTGGCCGCCGCCGTGCCCTCGAAGCGACGATGTGCCCCGTCCGCTCGCCGTCCGCCCGAGGACTCCTCGTCGTCGGCCTCGTGGTTCGTCGGCAACGGAATGCTGACGATCCCCTGCTCGTCGCGCGATCTCGAGCCGAACGTTCGGCCACTCGAGGACGAATCGCCGGCAGGGCGTCCCTGCTCGTCCGCGTCATCCCCCGAGGCCCCCGACATCTGCGCCATCAGGCGGCGTCCGAGACTGTTGAGGCCTTCCAGGTCAAGTTCTGGCCGTGGTTGGGCGAGCTGCCCGCCGAACCAGGCCATCTTGCGGCGTTCGAGCGCGGCATCGACGAAGCAGGCCCAGCCGTCGCGCGCTTCGAACTCGCGCGGCGGGTCGCCCGAGAGATCGAGCACGCGCAGGTCGTAGCGCCGTTCGAGACGCCGCGCCTCGGCCTTGGCCGGCGGAAGGCAAATCAGCCGGAAGGGGCGTCGCGGCGAATAACGCAGACCCGTCGAGAAGCTGAATTCCGCGCGGCACTCGGTGGGCAGGCAGTGAATCAGCCCCTGCACGACGCGCTGGCCGTTGTTGCCTACCATGAGCCCCAGGCGCGGCTCTTCGACGAGCGCCTGCACCAGCGTCGAGAGCCAGGTGCTACCCGGGTCGTCTGCCAATTGCCCCACGAGCGCCTGATCGAACGGCGCTGCGCGCCCGACGAGCCGAATGGGCGTCAACCGCGCGGGCACGGGATTGTGGACGCGCAGCGAACCCTGCGCGATCACGGCACGCAACAAGGCGAACGGATTGTTCGAGAAGCGGGCCAGCAATTCCGGGTTTACAAGCAGGCATTGCGTGTAGATCTGCGGTCCGCGCCGGCCGCTGTACTCGGCGCCCGCCGGCGTCGTGCGCGAAACGCAATAAGCGCCGCTGGGCAGGCGGTGAAAGTTCACGCTCGAGGCGTCTGCTCCCTCTTCCCAGAGCGAATCGTGCGACGGCCCCCAGTTCGACAATTCCTGGGCGTCGACGTCGCGCACGCCGGGGCTGGTGCTGACCAGGCGATAACCGCTCGACCAGTCGGTCTGCGCCGAGGTAAAGACTGCTTGTTCGATGAGCATGGCGTGTACACTCGCTCCGTGGCCGACGATGCCTACTTCAGCCGGCCGATGAGCCAATCGAAGGGTTCGATGATGCCGCGCGGTTCGACACGCAACGGAACGCGCACGTGCCCGTCGCCGCGCTGGTAGCGGACCGCGCACGCGCCGGCCACTCCCGACGCAAAGAACGCGTGGTCCTTGAATCGCTCGCGACAGTGCTGCCACAGCCCCGGCGTGTGGGCCTGCGCGAACGAGGCCGCATCGAGAAACGGCTCTTCGCGCTGGTCCGCCTTGCTGAAGATCATCGCCACCGGGCGATTGCGCCAGCCGGTGCGCGGATCGTCATCGAGCTCGTTCAGGTAGCTCAACAGCTTCATCGTGAAGTAGTCCTGATCTTGCGTGCCGTCGTAGAGCTTCATCGTGTCGATCAGGATCATCACGCCCGAGCACTTCTCGAGAAAGGCGCGAATGACCGGATACGAGCGCGGGTGATCCACCTCCTCGAACAGCGCTTCCCCCGCCATGTCGGGCATGATCAACTCGACCGGGTTGCGGCGCTTGGGCACGCGCACCTGGCAGTGGACCCAGTTCCAGCGATCGGGCTCGTTCGGGGTCTTGTGGGGGAACTCGCTCCGCGCGAGCGCCCCGATCGTGAGCTGTTGCAGCGAGATCGAGAAGGCCCCACGCGCCAGCATCTGCATGCCGCTCGCCTGGCGCGAGAGCATGTCGATCAGCATGCCGAGAAAGACCGTCTTGCCGGCGCCGCTGGCGCCGATCGCGGCGATCATCTGCGGGCCGACCTTCTGGCTATTGGCCTGATGCGCCAGCGCCATCGGTGCAAAGCAGTGTCGGCAAAGTTCGGCATCGTAGGTGTTGCCTTCGTCGCAGACGTAGCAAGGCACCTGCACGGCGTAAGACGCCAGCCGGTACGAATCCATCGGGAGCGTGCCTTCTCTGGTCATGTCACGCAAGCCTCAGGGGTGTGGGCAGCGAATGCCGTCTCTTCGTCCGCGTCCGGCTCGCGGGGTTCGCTCGCGCGCGGGGCGCCGGCGAGCGCCAAATCACAAACACTGACGGCGCAACGGAAGCCGATGTTGTGCTTCCGCGCCACCGGGTCCTCGCCGCTCTGGAACTGACAAGTCGCCTGATTGTCGAAATAGGTGTCGAACGCTCCGCCACGAATGCACTTGACCGGCGTGGCCAGAACCAGCCCACCGCCGGGATAGCACCACTCGCCAAAGTTGCCGGTGGTCCATTCCCAGACATTGCCAATCAGTTGATGGACGCCACCGACGCTGACCCCCTCGGAGAAATCGTAGACGGAAACCACTTTGTTCGGACCCGAGCCCCACAGGTTGGCCCGCTTGCGATCGAGCGTATCGCCCCAGGGATAACGGCGCTGAGGACGCTTGCTCGCAGTGAGCTGCACCGGCCACGATCCGGCCTTCTCCCACTCCGGATCGGTCGGCAATCGCTTGCCGATCCAGCGCGCGTACGCCGCCGCCTCATACCAGCAGATGCCCATGACCGGGTGGTCTTCGGCGCCGGGCTCGTGTCGGCCGTTTTTCCAGTAACGTGGACCGGGAACCCCCGTCTGGTCGACGAACTCGAGCACGCCCGGCCAGATGTCGGGCTCCCAGATGGCCATTTGCTCGTAACCCCCCGCCGAGACAAACGCCTGATACTGGCGATTCGTCACCGGGTAGCGGTCGAGATAGAAACGCTCGACGCGCACGATCGTGCCGTGGCAGCGCGGCAGATCACGCACATCCTCCTCGAATTGCTCGTGGGGTTCGCCCACCTGGCCGACGATCAACTCTCCCTCGGGCACCAGCGCCATCGACTCGAACAGCGAGACCCGTGCTCGTTCGTACTGACTCTCGGTCAGGTTCGGCACGATCTCGGGCCGCAGCAAGAGCGCGTAGCGTCCTTGGGCCAACATCAATTCCACCAGCCCCATGGTGTCGGCGGGGGCATCGGACGTCTCGGGCTGCGGCTCGGCCACGATCGTCGGCGTGGGAACGATCACGACGGTCCGGCGCGTGCGCGGCGCCCAGCCCATGGCCCGCAACATGGCGTAGCAGAGCCCCGAGGCGCCCAGACCGAAGCTGTAGTAGTCCTGTCGCAGCAGTCCGACGGCGATGCCTACCAGGCTGACGATACCGATCAACCAGGCAAACTTGTTGTTCTTGAAGGCTTGCATCGCGATGTTCGCTTGTTCGTGTTCCCGAGGAGAAATCGACGCGACGGATTTCCTACGCTACGTGTGAATTGGCGCGACGCTGTGCGCGATCGCGCTGGAGTTGTTCGAACTGCGCCATCACCGAGTCCAGTACGGGATCGGCCGGCGGAGCCGGCGCCGGACGAGTTGGGGGCTGCGGCGCGGGCGCCGCCGCAGCAGCGGCCGGCGCATAACTCGGTGGCGACGCATAGCCCTGCTGGGGATACGCCGGCGGGTATGCGGCAGCAGGCGGAGGAGCCTGGGGCTGCACCATCGTTTGCGTCTCCATGGCGCGGCGCAACTGTCGCAATTCGCCGGCCCACTGGGCCCGCTCTTCCGCAATCCGCCGCTTGTCCTCGGCCGATGCCTCGAGCAACTCGGCCGCGCGATTGCGCACGGTTTCCAGCTCCAGCTCGAGCGACATCCGTTCTTGTTCCAACTCGACCACCTGGTGACGCAACGCCTCGTCGGCCGGATTGCGCCCGTCGGCCGTTTGCTCGCGAAGATCGAGAATCTCGGCCCGCAGATCAGCAATCACGGCTCGCGCGTCAGCTAGATCGATGGCGGTGCCCGCCATGCGCGCCGCTTGGGCTCGTGCCGCGTCGAGCTCGGCCCGCAAGGCACTGCGTTCTTGTTCCAATTCGAAAGCACGCTGCTCGAGCGCGGCATGATCGCCAGCCGCCGCCGCGGCGAGATGCGTCTGCTGACGCGTCAACTCGGCGCGCGATTCGTCGAGCGTCTCGCGCATTTGCGTCAATTCGACCTTCATCGTCGTGGCGCGAACTTCTACTTCCGCCAGCCGCGCGACCTCGTTGCGGGCCGCGGCCAGATCAGTCTCTAACTGGCTCCGCTCGCGCTGCAGCTCCGTCACGCGCTCGCGTTGCGATTGCTCGAGCGTGCGCCGCTCGCTGTCGCTCGACGCGCGAAGTTGCGAGAATTGTTCCTGCACGGCGGCCAACTGGGCCGCGAGTTGCTCGCGCTCGCGCATCTCGTCGGGGAGTCGCGCCGCTTCCACTCGCAGCGTGGCAAGCTGTTCTTCCGCGGCCACGCGAGCAGCCTCGGCTTCTTCCAGCCGGCAACGCAGTTCGCTCTCCGACTGCTTGCGCTCCTGCTGCAATTGCTTGCGCACGCGCTCCACTTCGCTACGCGCCTTCTTCAGATCGGCAGCCAACGACTGGCTGTCGCTGGCCGCCGTGGAAAGATCCTGGAGCTCGTGGCGGGCTTCGGCCAGTTCGTCGGCCAGCTTACCGCGCGCGTCCTCCGCCGTGCTGAGCTGTGACCGCAGCTCGTCCGCCAGTTCGTCGCGCGCGGCGGCGCGAGTTTCTTCCTCGCGGGCGAACCGCGCGCGATTCTCTTGCAACTCGGCTTCGGCCGCGGCCACGCGGGCCGCCGTTTCGGCCAGGCGGGCCGCTTGTTGGCGGGCCGCTTCCTCGGTCGCCGTTCCCTCGGCACGGCGGCGCTCGATGTCTTCCAGTTGCCGGCGAAGCTCTTCCTCGGTCGCCTCGCGAACCGTCTCCCACTCTTTCCGCTCGGCCAGGTAAGATTCGCGATCGCGCTCGAATTCCTCGCGCGAGTGCTTCAACTCCGACTCGAGCTCGGCCAGCTTCGCGTACCGGGTGGCCAGGGCCGCCTCGCGTTCGTGCAACTCGTCGTTGCGCGTGTCGAGCGCGGCGGCACGCTCGGCGATGGCCCCTTGCTCGCGCGAGAGCTGCACGCGCAGTTCGACGATCTCGCGCTCCCGCCGCGATAGCCCGTCGCGCAGCCGCTCGAGCGTCGCCCATTCGTCGGCGAAAAAAGTCTCGATCTCGTGATCCGCCGCGCGCAGGGCCTCCAACGAGGCCGCAATCGGCTTCCAGCTATCGCGTTCGGTGAGGAGAGGAGCAGTCACGCGGGCGTTGATTCAGTGGAAAGTGGTTCGGGACGATATTCCCGCCCCCTACGTGCCGCACGGCGCAACGTGATCTCGCGCGCCACCGCGCAGCCGCACACGGGCGGACATGCCTTTCGCGTCAGACGAACGAACTCTCAGCGGCCGAGCGGCCAATGGGTACGACGTGTCGTCGAGAATGCTGCGAGCACGGGTGAAGGGACCGAGACGCCAGCCAAGCGTGAAGCCGGCCAGTGCCAAGGGAACATGCACTCGGTACGCATCCTTGACTGGACAACCCTACGTCAGCACCTGGGGGGAGGCAAATCGAGATGATGTGCCGCGATCGGGGGGAAGGTGTTTGCCCGTCACGACTTCCGCCACGGGCCGAAAAAATCCACCTCCGAAGTCGATAATTGAACGCTTCGCCCCGCCGCCAGAAGGACATTTCCGCCGGCTTTTTTCTCGCAAATAGCAAGGTGGGGGTGCTGTAAGTAGCTGGGTATACGGGGGTTGCGGCGTTCCCGCGGCTGCCGCGGCCCCCTCGCCCCCTTGCACTGCGGGGCGAATATGCCATCCTTGACGCAGTCGCGCACCGGCTTAGTGCGTTGTTCACGAATGGAGTAGATGAAACGAGACGGAGGAGTGACGCGATGTCGAATCCCAAGAAACTCTTGCTCGCCGTGGCCGCGGCGTTCTTCCTGTGTACCGCCTCAAGCGAATCGGATGCCGCGGGATTATTCCGCCGCGCGCCGGTGAGTACGTTCATGCTGACGAGCGTGGCGACCACCTCGGGCAACGTGGGTGGCATCACCCCCGACTGCTGCGTGCCCGAGCCCCGTGCCTGCTGCCAAAGCGCCTGCTATCGTCCCTGCGTGCGCTACGTCGATCGTAGCTGCTGCCGCTCGTGCGATCCCTGTAACCCACCCGTCAAGCAGACACTGACCTACTGCGATCCCTGCACCGGCTGCAAGATGGCCATCAACGTGTGCATTCCGGCCTGCTGCACCGGCTGCCCACAGGTCTCCGAGCGCTGCACGATCATCGGCTGTGGCGCGGTTACCTACCAGTGGTGCTGCGGCTTCTCGGCCACGCTGCGTTTTGCCCGCTCGGGCGACGTCACCGTGATCTACCGCGGCTAAGAAACCAGATCATCAACAAAGCCCGGCGAGCCAGGTGGCACGCCGGGCTTTGTTTGTTTCTGGCGTGTCGATTCGCCTCGTCGCACGTGCCCTGTTAACATGCGAAGCAACAAATCGGTTGCCCCGTCTTCGCCCCGGAGCGTGCTGAACGATGCGACGTCTGATCGATCTGCTGATTGGTGTGACGATGGTCTTGATCCTCCTGCCCGCGATCTCGCGCGGCGCGGAGAAAGCCCGTCCCAACGTCTTGTTGATCTGCGTCGATGATCTCAAGCCGGCGCTCGGTTGCTATGGCGATCCCCTGGCGAAGTCGCCGAACATCGACAAGCTCGCCAGCCGGGGCCTGCGCTTCGAGCGCGCCTACTGCAACCAGGCGGTCTGCTCTCCCTCGCGCAATTCGCTGCTGACGGGGCAGCGGCCTCAGTCACTCGGCATTTACGACTTGGCGACGAACTTTCGAATCGCCGCGCCCGATCTCGTGACCTTGCCGCAGCACTTCAAACAGCAGGGCTATCGCACCGAGTCGCTCGGAAAGATCTTTCACGTCGGGCATGGAAACCAGGACGATCGCGTGTCGTGGTCGGTGGCCTCTTGGAAGTCCGACCGCGACGCATACGTCTTGCCCAAAAGTAAGATCCGCCGCGGCTCGACGCGCGAAGGCACGCCTTCCCCAAGCAGCCCCGCGAGGAATCGACCCCGCGGCGCGGCGTACGAGGCGGCCGACGCGCCGGACAACGCGTACCCCGATGGCGCCACGGCCGATGAGGCCGTCCATCGCTTGCAGGCGGCGGCCACTAGGCCGGATCAACCGTTCTTTCTCGCCGTCGGCTTCGTGAAGCCCCACCTGCCGTTCTGCGCGCCGCGGAAGTATTGGGACTTGTACGACCGGGCGTCGTTCGAGCCGGCCGCGCGTCAGACTCCTCCCGACGGCGCCCCGGAGTACGCGCCGCAGTTCGGTGGCGAGCTGCGCCGCTACAAGAATATTCCCGGGGAAGGCCTTCTTCCCCCCGAATTGCAACTGACCTTGCAACACGGCTATTACGCGGCAATGAGCTATATGGATGCTCAGATCGGCCGCGTGCTCGACGAGCTCGATCGACTCGACCTGGCCTCGAACACGATCATCGTCTTTTGGGGCGACCACGGGTGGCACCTGGGCGACCACGGCATCTGGTGCAAGCACACCAACTACGAGCAGGCGGCGCACATTCCGCTTATCGTCGTGGCGCCCGGCGTGACGCAGGAGGATACCGTCTCTTCATCGCTCGCCGAAACGGTCGACATTTATCCCACGCTGTGCGAGCTGGCGAATCTACCCCGTCCCGCCGCGCAGGAATTCGACGGTGCGAGCTTCCTACAAACGCTGCGCGATCCCTCGCAGGCCACCAAGGACGCGATCTTCCACGCCTATCCACGCACGCCAAAAGATCGTGAACCATTGATCGGCCGCGCCGTGCGAACGTCGCGCTACCGGCTCGTCGAATGGAAGCAACCCGGCGCCGATCCCGCCACGGCAGACCTCGAACTCTACGACTACGAAGCCGATCCGGCGGAGCTGAAGAATCTGGCTGCCGAGCAGTCGGCGGTCGTCTCCGAGCTGCGCGAGATTCTGGCACAACAGCCAGAAGCAAGACCGCAAATCACACGGCCGCGGTAATTTAAGTAGACAGGCACTTGTACCAAGCGCGCGGACTAGGTTCGAGTATCCGGACCTTGTATTGAGAATTTGCCTTCATAGCCCTTTTCCGGTGTCCCATCAACGACTTCGAAGATGAGTTGGCAAATGCGCATTCCGGCTTCAAGTTTTACGTCCAGAGGGCCAATATTCCACATCTCGAGTTGTAGAGGACAGCCCGGATACGAATCGTCGTCCTTCTTATACCCAAAACCAGCATGAATGGTTGGTGCTGTCACATGAACACCGATCCCGAGGCGGGCAAGGCTGCTCTTGCCTTCGACTCGCGCAGCTAGACGAGATTGGTGGGGAAGCTGGACTTTCTCCATGGTCCAGCCAAGTAAGAATGACTGTGATTTGAATTTGTAACCTTCCTCAGGAATATTGATCTGCTTGGAGTATCGATTCCGCACTGCATCAAAGTTGTAGTCGGATCGAGTTGGACAGACGACCGACTCGACTCCATCGCCCCCCGGTGGTTCCCACAAGACAAGTTCCTTTGCCAATCGCAAGTCGACCGCTGTCGATGACCAAGCTTCTGCAGGAGGCTCTTCGGTAAGCTTAAGTGCCCCGCGAGCAATTGCAGCTTTGATTTCTCGATCCGAGAGAATCATGTATAGGCCTCTATGGGCTCATCAATCTGTTCTGATTTAACCCAAAGCCGATTTGCTCCCGTTTCAGCTTCGTGCGGCAGTTCGATCAAGACGGCACGATTTCGTTGGTCGATGTGGACAACTCCGACCGGCAAGAAATGGAGTTGGTCCTTGTCTGTAAGAAAGTCTCGCTCCACGCGGATGAAATGAGTGCGGCCATGGTAGTCTTTGAAACTGGCTACGGCTTCTGATGCGCGAAGACCATTCGAAACGTTATCGCAACGAAGTTTTGCCATGATGGAGATCCTTTTCTCGCATGACTCGTAAGAGAGCACAGATAACGCCCGTTACTTCCATGATGGCGCAAAGACTAGCATCGGCACAAGCCGTTGACAATGTTGGCAACTAACCGCGGTGCTTCTTCACCGCCGCCGTCAGCGCCGGCACGGCCTCGAACAGATCGGCCACCAGCCCGTAGTCGGCCACCTCGAAGATCGGGGCGTTGGCGTCCTTGTTGATCGCCACGATCGTCTTGCTGTTGCGCATGCCCGCCAGGTGCTGAATGGCGCCGCTGAGACCGCAGCCGATGTAGAGTTTCGGCGCGATCACCTTGCCTGTCTGGCCGACCTGAAAGTCGTTCGGCATCCAACCCGCGTCGACCACGGCGCGACTGGCGCCAACGGCGGCGCCGAGCACGTCGGCCAACTCCTCGAGCAGCTTGAAGCCCTCGGCGCCACGCGTGCCGCGTCCCCCCGAGACCACGGTGTCCGCCTCGGTCAACTCCGGTCGTTCGAGCGGCGTGCGATTCATCTCGACGAACTTCTTGCGAGCATGCGCGAGCGTCGCCGGCAACTCGGCCGCCTTGATCGGCGCGGCGGCGCCAGTCGCGGCAGGCGGATCGAACGACGACGCGCGGCACGTGGCCACCGCTGCCGGCCCGACGAGATCGACGTCGGCCAGCAAATTGCCCGAGAAGGATGGCTTCGTAATGCCGATCTTCGAGCCATCGCACTCGCCGAGGGCGAGCACGTCGGACGCCATAGGGGCCTTGAGCCGGGCGGCGACGCGCGGCAGACAATCGCGCATGGCGGTCGTGGCGGGGCCGGCGACAAGTCGGTATCCGCCCGACTTGGCAACCGCGCCGATCGCGGCGGCGTGCGCTTCGCCGGTCGGTTTGGCCAGATCGGCGTGATCCCCCACGAGCACGGTGCGTGCGCCATGCTCGGCGACGCCGGCTGCGGCCGAGCTTGCGTTCGGACCAAGCAGCAAGGCATCGCACGCGCCGCCGACGAGGCCCGCGGCCTTCAGACCAAAGCCCAGGGCCGCCAGCTCGCTACGCGAAGGGGTCTCGCCGCCGGGAATCAAGACAATCAAGACGTCGGACATCGGGCACCCTACGAGTAGAGGATTTTCAGACGAGATTCTTGGCAATGAGTCGCGCGGCGAGCTCTTCGACCGATTCAACGATCTCGCCCGCCTGTCGTGGCGGCAACGTGTGGTAAGCGGCCACCTTCAGTCCCTGCTCGGGCAGGTCGGCCACTTCGGCCAGCGGCATCACGTCCGAGGGCTTCTTCTTGGCCTTCAAAATGCCGGGGAGCGACGCGTAACGCGGCTCGTTCAATCGCAAGTCGGTCGTGATAACGGCCGGTAGACCAACTTCGACCGTCTCCAGCCCGCCGTCGACCTCGCAGGTAACTCGGGCGATCTTGGCCGCCGGGTCGACCTCGATCTTCGAGGCGAACGACGCGTGGGGCCAGTCGAGCAACTCGGCCAGCATCAAGGGGACCTGGCCATTCTCGGCATCAATGGCCAGCTTGCCCATCAGCACCAGGTCGGGCGACTCTTTTCGTACGGCGGCCGCCAGGGCCGTGGCGGTCTGTAGCGGATCGAGCGGCTGGTCGGTGTCGACCCGCAGCGCGCGATCGGCCCCCATGGCCAGGGCCGTCTGTAATTGTTCGGACAAGCCCGCGGGACCGACCGTGACGGCGATGACTTCGCCCCCGTGCTTCTCGCGCAGACGAAGCCCCTCTTCGACCGCTAGCTCGTCGAAGGGGTTCACTTCGTACTGCAATTGATCGGTGACGAGCCCCCCTTCGGGCGTGAGCTTCATCCGCGTGTCGCGCTGCGGCGTGCGCTTGATCGTGGCGATGATCTTCATGAGAGGCGTGCAATGGTGAATGAAACGACACGCCCGGGGAGACGATTCCCCGGGCGTGCCGCGGATTTTACTACTCGCAAGGTTGCTGCGGGTCGCTCGGTGGCGTTCACGCCACGGAGCGGCCTGCGGCTGCCGACAACTACTTGGCGTACGGCATCAGGATCTCGTCCGGCTTCATCCCGGCGATCGACTTGAAGCCGCCGTCGGCGATCGTGGCGCCGAGCTTCGTGGCCGCCTTGAAGTACGCATCGGTCGGACGCTTGCCGGTGAGGCCGCGCTTCAGGTCCTGGCAGGCGACGTCGGCCGCTGCCCGCACCACTTCGTCATCCTTGCGGGCACCGTACAGCGCCGTGCAGAGCATGACAGTGGCGTCCTGGATGCGACGCGAGATCTCGGACATGCGGCACTGGCGATCGGCCAGGCCAAGCTGATGCTTGCTCATCGTGCCGCTGATGTCCTGCGGCGAGCGCTGCAGGAAGTCGGCCGCGAACTCGGCGTGAGCACGCAGCGCCGCCGGCATCGGCGGCAGGGTCGGGGCCGATACACGACGCAGCTTCTGACCGATGACCCACTTGCCGTAGGCCGTGGCCGGACCACGCAGCGCCCAGAAGTGGGCCGGGTTCGCCAGGTTCGGCTTCTTGATGCCGGCGGCCATCAGGGCCTTGCCGATCGGCTCGAAGAACTGCACGCCGTGCTGCTTCACCAGCGACTTGAAGAAGGCCATGCCGAGCACTTCCCCTTCACCCTCGTAGATGCACGGGGCGAGGTATTCATGCACGTTGTCGCCGAACAGATGCCCCTCGAGGAACGAGCGGCCGCCGTGTGTCTTCATGAAGTACTCGATGGCGGCGTGCTTCTGGGCCTCGCTGCCGAAGATCTTCGCGATGACGCATTCCATTTCGCCGCGGTAACCCTGATCGATGAGACCCGAGCACCACTCGACCAGCGCGTCGCTGGCGGTGATCAAGCCGGCGAGGCAGCCGAGACGGCGCTGCACCAGTTCGCGGGTCGCGATCGGCTGGCTGTAGGTGACGCGGAAGTTCGCCCAAGGAATCATCGAGGCGAGCATCACGCGCATCATGCCCGCGGCGTTGGCACACAACGCCACGCGCCCCAGGTTCAGGCCGTGGTAGGCGATCGTCAGGCCGTCGCCACGCTGCACCTTGAGCAGGTTCTCGGCCGGCACGCGGAAGTTCTTGAAGATGATGCCGCGGTTGTACGCCCCACGAATGGCGTAGAGACCGTACTTCTTGAGCTGAAACTCTTCGTTTTCCTGCTCGGGCAAGTCGGCAATCAACACGGCCGGCTTGTTGTCGATCAAGCAGACGAGGCCCACCGTGCGCCCCGGCACGACGTTCGTGATGAACAGCTTCTCGCCGTTGACGACGTACGAATCGCCTTCGAGCTTGGCCACCGTGCGCAGCGCGGTGAGGTCCGAACCTGCCCCCGGCTCCGTCAACGCGAAGGCCGACAGGCGCTCGCCGCTGGCCAGCTTCGGCAGGTAGCGCTTCTTCTGATCGGCGTTACCGAAGGTGCGAATCGGATCGACCGCGCCGATACAGCCGTGGACCGAGGCGAGACCCGCGACGGTCCCCTCGAGCGTGGCCATCTTGGTCAGGAACGGAGCAAACGCCGAGAACGGAGCGCCGGCGCCGCCGTACTCGGGCTTCACCAGCAGACCCCAGTAGCCGACGCCGCCCAAGTCGTTCAGCAGTTGCTCGCGGAGCTTGCCGTCTTCGTTGTAGAGCGTGCCCGCCTCGCGGTGACGACGCACCACCTCGAGCGAGTCGTCCATCACCTTCTGCAGCGCCGGCGAGATCGTGGCGGGCTGGCTGGTGAAGAGATCGATCGGCAGTTCCTTGTCCCACACCGCGCGGTGGGCCGGGCTGTTGACCGTTTGATACTGCGGCTTGAACAGGGCCTCGACCTGATCGTCGGCCTTGTCCAAAGCACCCGTTCGTCGGGCTTCGTCGTCGCTCTTGCCGGCCAGGCGGAACGCCGTTTCGGCAAACGAGGCTTCTTCTTTCTCGGGCTGCGGTTTCAGTTTGTCTGGCGCATCGGTACTCATGCTTGCTACCCTTGTCTAGTCATGCCTTGTGTTGTTGCGGCTGCTTGACCGACGCGCACTCCGCGTCAACAGGCCATGTATCTCATACCGGAGTTATGGTAATCGGGTGTCAGAGACCGGGCAACGAAACCCACGGGCTCGGTCCTACACTCGTTCAAAAATAGTGGCGATGCCCTGGCCGACACCAATGCACATCGTTGCCAGACCGACGTTCGCGCCCCGATCGATCATGTTGTTTACCAGGGTGGTCGTAATGCGAGCACCGCTGGCGCCGAGCGGATGGCCGATGGCCACCGCGCCGCCGCGGACGTTGATCTTCTCCTCGTCGAGCTTCAGACCGCGAATGCAGGCCAGCGCCTGGGCGGCAAAGGCCTCGTTGAGCTCGATGACGTCGAGGTCTTCGATCTTCATGCCGGCACGCTCGAGCGCCTTCTTCGTGGCGGGGATCGGGCCCGAGCCCATCACCGCCGGGTCGACCCCCGCAATGGCCGTCGCCTTGATGCGCACGAGCGGCTTGAGCCCCAGCGACTTGGCCTTTTCTTCCGACATGACCAACATCGCCGCGGCGCCGTCATTCAGCGGCGAACTGTTGCCCGCCGTCACGGTGCCCATGCCCGGCACGAAGGCCGGCTTCAACGCCGAGAGTCCTTCCATGCTGCAATCGGCACGCACGCATTGATCGGTGTCGAGCAACACGCGGTTGCCCTCTTCATCCTTGCCCCAAGTGGGGATGATCTCGCGCTTGAATTCTCCCTTGGCATGCGCGGCCGCGGCACGCTGGTGGCTGCGCACGGCGAAGGCATCCTGCTCCTGACGCGAGATGCCTTGGGTCATGGCCAGAAACTCCGCCGTGAAGCCCATGCCCAGCGCGGCCTTCGACGTGCGGTGGAAGAGCTTCGGGTTGGGGTCGGCGCCGGCTTCCATCGGAAAGTGACCCATGTGCTCGAGACCACCCACGATCTGGCAATCTTCGAAGCCCGACATGATGGCGTGCGTCGCCTGGTGCAGCGCTTGCAGGCTCGAGCCGCACAGGCGATTCACCGTCGTGCCTCCCGACTCGATCGGCAACCCCGCCATCAGGCCGACGACGCGGGCCACGTTCATGCCCTGCTCGCCCGTCTGCTGCGTGTTGCCCAGCACGATGTCTTCGATCTCTTTCGGATCGACGCCCGAACGCTCGATCAGCGCCTTGCAGACGGCGACCGCCAGGTCATCGGAGCGGACGTCGCGATAATAGCCCTTCTCCTTGTGGGCGCGTCCGACGGGAGTGCGAATGCAATCAACGATGACGGCCGATTTCATCGATTTCTATCTCCGGTGCAATGAGTGCCGCGTTCGGGTCTCGTCGTGCGGCGCTTGTGAAGTTTATTGGTCGGGGTGTTTGTTTTCAGCAGGAAGTCGACGCGTGGCCTTAGCCGTAGAAGCCGCGTCCTTCCTTGGCCAGTTGTTCGAGCATGGGAGTGGGCTTGGCCCGGGCACCCAGCGATTCGAGCGGCTTCAGCATTTCGAGGATCTTCTTCGCGCCGAGCGTGTCGGCCCAGAACAGCAGGCCCCCCTTGAACGGCGGGAAGCCCGTGCCGAAGATCAGCCCGAGATCCACGTCGCGCGGATCGCGCACGATCTTCTCGTCGAGAATACGCGTCGCTTCCAGCAGCATCGGCAGGAACAACCGCGAGACGATCTGCTCGTCGGTGAACTTCTCCTGCTTGCGGATCAGCGGGTTGATGATGTCGCCCAGCGTCGGATCCGGCGCGCCCTTCTTCTTGGGATCCTTGTAGGAGAAGAAGCCCACGCCCGACTTCTGCCCCAAGCGGCCCGCCGTGTACATCGCCGGCAACAGCGGCGACTCCACCACGCGATCGGGGAAGGCGTCTCGCAGCACCGAGCCGGCGAAGACCGCCGTGTCGATGCCCACCACGTCGTACAGCGTGATCGGACCCATCGGCATGCCGAAGTTCTTCGCCGCACGCTCGATCGCCTTGATCTCGGCGCCGTCGAGGATCAACTCGAGCGCCTCGTTCATATAGGGCAACAGCAGGCGATTCACCAGGAAGCCCGGGCCGTCGTTCACCACGATCGGCGACTTGCCGATCGCCTTGGCGTAGGCCACGGCGGTCACCACCGTCTCGTCGCTCGTCTTCGCGCCGCGGATCACCTCGACCAGCGGCATGCTGCGCACCGGATTAAAGAAGTGGATGCCGCAGAATCGCTCGGGACGCTTGAGCCCCTCGGCCAGCCGGCTGATCGGAATCGTCGACGTGTTCGTCGCCAGGATGGCGTCGTCCTTCAGCAGCGGCTCGATCCGGGCGTACAGATCCTTCTTGACCGTCGGGTTCTCGACCACCGCCTCGATGATCAGATCGCAACCGGCGAACTCGGCATCGCTGAGCGTGCCATTCACGCGCGGGGCATTCTCGAGCAGCTTCTTCGGGCTCGGTCCCCGGAGCTTCTTGTCGTACGAGACCGCCTCGAGAACGTTCTTGACCCCCTTCTCGAGCGCGGCGGGCATCGCGTCCGAAATCGTGATCGTGTAATCCTTGCGGAGCGTGGCGGCCGCGATGCCGGCCCCCATGATGCCCGCCCCGAACACCCCCACCGACTTGAGCTGCTTCGGCTTGATCGTCGGATCGGCGACGCCGGTGTCCTTCTTGTTGCGATCGGTCAGCAAGAAGACGTTGATCAGCGAGCGATTCACCGGCGAACCGAACAGGTCGGCGAAGCCTTGGCTCTCGGCCGTGCCAGCGGCGTCCTCGTCGAGTCGCGCCGACTGCACCATCACGTTCAAACAGGCCAGCGGCGCCGGGTACTGCCCTTTCGTCTGCCCTTGGATGTAGCCCTGCGAGGTGGCGAAGAGGAACGTCAGCTCCGTGTCGTCGAGCGGCAGCCCCCCCTTCCAACGCTCGCGATCTTGCTTGTACTCGCCCGACTTCTGCTCGGCGCGGACGAGGCGAATCGCCGCGTCTTGAATCTTCTCGGGAGCGACGACGTCGGAGACGAGCCCCATCTTGTAGGCCGCTTCCGCATCGCACGGCTCGCCGCTGCAGGCCAACTCGACGGCGTTGGCCAGACCGACGACGCGCGGGGCCCGGACCGTGCCCCCCCAGCCGGGATAGATGCCGATCTTCACCTCGGGAAAGCCGAACTGCGTCTTGCGATCGTTCGCCATGATGCGGCGATCGCACCACAGCGACATCTCGGCGCCACCGCCGAGACAGACGCCGTCGATGGCCGAGACCGTGACGCACGGCACCTTCGACAGCCGCTGGAAGAGCTGCCGGCCACGGGTCGTCATCTCGACGATCTGTTCCTTGGTCACCTCCTTGGCCGAGGCGAACTCGGTGATGTCGGCTCCGGCGATGAACGCGCCCGGCTTGCCCGAACGAAGGATGATCCCGGCCAGACCCTTGCGCTTTTCGAGCTCGTCGAGGTGATTCTGCAGTTCGAGCATCACGTGAGATGAGAGAACATTGGCCCCTTTACCGGGGGCGTCGAACGTGAGGACGGCAATGTCCCCTTCGACCATCTCGAGCTTGATGCTGGGTGCGTCGGCCATCGCAAATAGTTCCTCGGAAAGATGTAGTTGGTGTGCGGTGGAAAGTCGCTCGGCGGCGACCTTCGTGTCTTGTAGGTCAGGTACTCCGTACCTGACACAACCTATTGGAGCGCGGCGAGTTCACCTTCGCCAGCTCGCTGCGACGGGGCCGTCTCCGTGGAATGTCCGGTACGGAGTACCTGACCTACGGCGCTCGTCGGCTACGATATCGAACCAGCGCGACGGCCGAACTGCTTCCGTTCGACACCGCGCAAAGAATCTCGCAAGATTGAGTAAGGTGTTTTTATAACACACCCCTCCCAGGCAGGCAGGGGTTAAGGTAGGCAATTTTTTCTATAATCATCATAAATCTAGACAATGCTCGGCCGGCCCCCTTTCATCATCTACGGCGGGTCCCTCCGGCGTCCCGCCGTCGCCATCGCGGTGGCCGAAAATCGCAGGCGCGGCGAGGCGCGACCACAGGTAAAGTGAACGCCGCTAGCCATCGCGCGCGTCGTTTCCCCCCAGGATGAAACGTCTACCCACGCTGCGTATCCCAAAGTCACGTTCGTCTACCCAAGGCCATGACCGCGACAACGCCCAGCCTGCCATCGAATGCCGCCCTGCATGCCTCGGCCCGAGCGATCGCTGGTGCGCGATGGTGCGCGGTGGTCCGCGATGGTGCGCGTATTCGGATGCCTCATCAAGGCTTCAGCGCACAGCCCGGTCTTCGCTGCGCAACTACCCACTGCCCAACAACTTGCTGCCAGATCCGCGGCTTGCGGAACGACCGCATGGTCCGCAGTGGTGCGCGTGGTGCGCGAACCAACGCATTCGCGCTGATAATTTGGCGCCGCGTGCCACGGCTGGCTTTGCTGCTCTGCTTGATTGTCAATCAGGCAATGGCCCAAGACCCTGTGCAATTCGTTCGCCAAGGCCTTTCCGTTAGCGTTCCCGGCGACGTTTCGATCCGCGATGCCGCGGGCAACGCCATCGATATCGACGATTCAGTCACGCTCGACGAGGGATCGAGCCAGCGGCAGATCCTCTTCTTCGATTGGCAACCGCGCGCCGAGTATCGCATCACCGTCGATCGTAAAGCAGAGCAAGCCATGCGTGCTCCGGCTGCTCCGAGTCCCTACCTCGTGCGCACCATCCCGCTCGAAGACGCCTCGGCCTCGGCCGGCGCCGGCATGGGAGCCGCCACGGGCACGCCCCCCGACAGTGTCGTGCGTTTTTCGCCCGACAATCGACTCCTCGCCATCGGCACGTTGGCGGGGCATCTCCGCGTGGTCGACATCTTTACCGGCAAGCTGCTTCATCACCAGCGCATCAGCGAAGGGCAGATCAAGCAGCTCGCCTGGTCCCCCGATGGACGGCAGCTCTACGTCGGCGAGCAGAGTCCCGATGCGAATCTCTTCGCCCTCGCCCTCCCCTCGGAGCATGGTAACGCCAAGGCATTCCGGCGGATTTGGACGTTACGTTTGGCCGATCAACTCGAGTCGAGCCGTCTACCGCCGGGGGATCGATACGGAGTCTACTCGCTGCCGGCCGTACACGATCTCGCCGTCAGCGACGATGGCCGGCTGTTCGTGGTGGGACTGCACAGTTGGTCGGTCGGCGGCACGCCCCGCGTCCGCTCGATGCTCTATTCCGTCTCTGCCGATGGGAAAACGCTCTGGCAATTCCCGGGCGAGCGTGCCGCGGAACTGTCGATCACGCATGCCGCGATCGATGCGGCCGGTACGAAGCTCGTCTTCCTGGCGAATCCGCCGATCTCCCCCGAGGCGGAACCGCGCGTCCGCGGCAACACGTTCTATCAACTCGACGGACTCTCGGGAGAGGTCGTCTACCGCTACTCGCCGAACCCGCTCGAGCCACACTTTCAACGACTCGAGGCCTGGGATTCGGTGGCCGTCTCGCCACGAGGAGATCGCTTCGGTCTCGGATTGGCCGATGGTCGCGCCTTGCTCTTTCTGCCTCAAGCAGGTCGGCCGCCGCGAGTCGAGACCTTTGAACTCGGCACGCCGGTGCTGGTCGGGGGCCTTCCCGTCGCTGCCGCCTGCAGCTACACGCGGGCCTTTGGCGACACCATCTACTTCGAGACGCAAAACTCGCACGTCCCCTTCGGCAGCCCGCAGGCGGCCCATCAGGCCCCCGCGCCCCATCGCGGGGCCAACATGCTGACGGCCTTGGGGCTCGAAGGCTCCGTCCGCTGGCGCTATCGTGGTCCGTTCGCGCTGTCGGGCGTGTGGTGCAATCGAGCCGAGGGGGAGGCCGATCCTCGCTGGCTGATGGTGACCTGCCGCGAACTGCCGGGCGCAGGCGAGCCGGGGCAGTTCGGCTTTCTGCTCTTCGATCTCGCCCGTCCTGGCGGTGGGAGCGACAAGCTGGTGTACTACTACGCGACCGAAGGTCCCGTCATCTTCAATGCCGACATCAGCGCCGACGGGCGCTGGATCGCGGTGACGGAAGTTCCCGCACCGACGCCCGATGGTTTCGACTTGTATGGCACGCACCAGGTTCACATTGTGCATTAGCGCCGCGCGCGGCATCGTCGCGCTCGTCGTGTGCGTGCTGTTGGGGGGCGGTTGCGAGCGGCAATCTTCGCAGGCGGAACTCGCGCCTCCGCAGGTCGAATTCACCCACTTCGGCCTGAGTGTCCACTTTTCCCAGCCCGTCGCCGCCGAGCGACTCTTGGTTCGCACGTCAGGGGGGACGCTCGAGCGAGAGCTTCCGCTGACCGGACAACGTCGTGCGTTCGACGTCCCCTTCGACTGGCAGCCCGGCACGACGTACGTGCTCGAATGGCAGCTTGCCGACCGCCAGCTTCACACCACCGTCACGGCGCCGCCGGAAAAACCAACGTGGCGGGGGACCCTCGAGGCCCCCTGGGGTCAGGGGGGCGTCCCCTTGGGCGAGCCCCCTGTCTGGCGGGCGCTGCTGCCCGAGGATGGACAGCTCTCGTTCGGCCTCGTGCTCGAGAATCTCGTGCAGACGCCCGCGCGATTCGAGATCATGCTGCGCCCGGAGCAGAGCATGGATCTCAACAGCGAAGATCCGGATCTGCAACACACCGACGCAGGCGATTACGTTCGCACGCTCGGATTGAACGTGCAGCACGATTACGCGCAGGTGCTCGGCGAGGCACGCCTGCGCGCCGACGCGGACACGGCGCGCATCGAGGTGATCGTGCGACGCGTTGACGCCATGCCTCCGGAAGAACAGTCGATCACGCTCGAGCTACAGCGGGTGTCGCGCGAACGACTACGTGAACTGATCGCGCCGGGCAACGTGGCCTTCCCCTGCGATCCCCAAGGGCGCCCTCGGCCAGAACGCCAGGGAGACACCGTTACGCTTCCCGACGCGGTCTGGGCGACCGTGCGGCGCTGGTTGCAGCCGACCGAACGGGTCTTCAACTTTCATGGGCCGTACGCCTACCAGGGCTTGCCGATCGAGAATCGCAGCGATGTACCGCTCAATTTGCTTCTCGAGTCGGAGGTGGTCGCCGCGAGTGGTGACGCGCCGCTGTTGAACTTCGCCCCGCCCGTTTGGGCGGCGCCGCGCGAGTCGGCCACGGCCGTACACCTGTTGCGCGTGCCTCCGCGCGAGACCGCCTGGGCCGTCATCCCGCTCTTTGTGCGTCCCGAGACGTCCCCCGGCGACTACGTGCGCCAGATCCGCGTTTCGCTCGCTGGGAGCGCCGCGCCGCTCTACTCGATCGATGCGCCGCTGCGCGTCGTGCGGGGCAACCCGGTCGTGGCCACGGTGGCGGCTGCGTCGCTGGTCGTTTCGGCCGTGGCGTGGCTCCTCTTCTTCTGCGTCGGGCGACGCTGGATCGGCTCGCTTGGCACGACGAGCCTGGCCGTGATCGGCATGCTGGCGGCCCTCCACTTTGCCGTGTCGTTCGGCTCGCGCATCGCAGGAGACGTGATCGCCGCCGTGGCGGGTCCTTTTGCCATCTTCCTTGCCGGTGTCGGCAACGAAGGACTCACCTGTCTCGTGCTGGCGGCCTTGGTCGTGCTCGTCCCTCGCCCCGGCACCGTCACGGTGTCGAGCCTCACGGTCTTCTTGTTAAACGCCATGTTCAGCGGGCAGTTCGGCCTGCTCGACGTCGTCTTCGTCACGGTGAGCATCGTCTGCAACGAAACGCTGCTCGCGCTCGCCGGCGTGACGACGCGCAGCACCTTTGCTCATGATGAGGCAACAACGTTCTCGAGATGGTCGACGCGCTGGCGTACCGCCGGCGCCATCGGCCTGGCGAATGGGCTCGTGCTGTTTGCCCAGTTCTGCCTGATGCAATTACTCGTGCGCCTTTTCTTTGCCACTTGGTACGTCACGGCGGTGGCGCTCATCGTGGGGGTGCTCTACGGCACGATCGGCGCGCTCGCCGGTGCGGCCCTCGGGCAACGATTGCGGAGCACCGCGCGATGAGTACTCCCCCCCTGCAGGTCGTCGATCTCGGCTACACATTCGCCGGCCGAACGGTTCCGTCCTTGGCCGAGATCGATTTCACACTCGAGCCGGGCACGTGGACTCTCCTCGCGGGACGCACCGGCTCGGGCAAGTCGACGCTGCTGCGCGCGCTGGCGGGACTCATTCCGCATCACACCGCGGGCACCATGCGGGGACGGGTCGAACTCGATGGCCGGGACACGCGCCACATCACCAGGGCCGAGCTTGCCCGCACCGTCGGCATCGTGTTCCAATCGCCCGACGATCAGATCTGCAGCACCACCGTGGCGGCCGAAGTCGCCTTCGGGTTGGAGAATCTTTCGGTCGACGAGGCCGAGATCGGCGAGCGCGTCGCCGCGGCCCTCGCACGGGTCGGACTCGCCCAATTCCGCGATGCCCGCACGGCCCATCTCTCCGGTGGTCAGAAGCAGCGCCTGCTGTTGGCGAGCATTCTGGCGATGGAACCCCAGATCGTGCTGCTCGACGAACCCCTCAGCCAGCTCGATCGCGCCACCGCGGGCGAACTGCTGCAAACGCTCGACGACTTGCGCCAGGCGGGGCTGACCCTGGTCACTGCCGAGCATCGGTTGGACGAGATCATCGACCATGCCGATCGGCTGCTCGTGATCGACGAAGGCCTGCTCGTGGCCGATCTCGATCCGCGCGACGTCGCACGCGTACACGCCGCGCTCGCGCAGCACGACCTCGATCCGCCGGAACTCTACGAGTTGGCCGTGCGAAGCGGACAATCGCTGCATGCTTTGTTCTCTCATGCTGGCGACATCCCCTCATCCCCGGCGGGAGAGGAGCCGACCGCGAGCGGGCCTTCACACTCAGTCACCAAGAGAAATTCGCCGTCACGGCTGCTGAGCGTCGAGCAACTCACCCATCGCTTCTCGCGACGCGCGGAACCGATCTGGAACTCGTTGAGCTTTGCCATTCGATCGGGCCAGCGCGTGGCACTCGTCGGACCGAATGGCTCGGGCAAGAGCACCCTTCTGTCCGTCTTGGCCGGAGTCATGCGGCCCAGCGAAGGAAAGGTCGACGCGCCCGCGATCGACCGCGACCGCGCGGCGATCGGGCTCGTGCTGCAGAACCCCGACCTGATGCTCTTTTCGGCCACCGTGTGCGAGGAACTGGCCTTCGGGCCGCGGCAGTTGGGGCTCGATCCCGGCGAGGTGGATCGACGCGTCGCCAATGCCGCTGGAGCGCTCGACCTGGTCGACATGCTCGACGAGCCGCCGATGGCCCTCAGCCAGGGAGAGCGGCTGCGCACCGCCGTGGCGGCTACGCTCACCCTCGCGCCGCGCGTTCTGCTGCTCGACGAACCGACGACCGGACAAGACCTGCGCCAGGTCGAACGCGTGATGCAGGCCATCACCGCCGCCTTGCAAGGTCCCGCGCCGGTCGGCGCGGTGCTGTTCGCCACGCATGATTTGCGCTCTGTCGCGCGCTATGCCGATCGCGTGCTGGTGCTGACGGGTGGCCAACTGCTGGCCGACTGCACGCCCGAAGAGTTCATCGCCCGCGACGAGCTTCTGCGGCAAGCCCGACTGCTGCGCACGCCACTGCTCGAGCTGCGCAGACAACGCGGGCTGCTCGGTTGGACTCCAGCGGAGCTGGCCCAGGAGCTTCGAGCATGAGTGGCGGACTCATTCTCTCCGACGCGCACGGCGCGCCGTGGCTCACGCGGTTCGATCCGCGCCTCAAGCTGGCCTGGCTGGCCTGGGTTTCGACCCTGAGCATCGTTCTCGACAGCACCGCCGCGCTGGCGACCTTGTTCATCGTGGCCGCGCTGTCGGTCGTCGCACTCCGCATGAGGGCAACGGCATGGCTGGTCGTGTTCGCTCTTTTGCTAGCCATCGTGTGGAGCACGCTGCTCAGCCAGGCGCTCTTCTATGCCGAATTGCCGCGCACGGTGCTCGTGCGCTTGATTCCACCCTTCGAATGGAACGGCCGAGTATGGTCGGGACTGTCCCTTTCACGCGAGGGCGCGCTGTACGGTCTGACGCAATCGTTGCGATTGCTCGCCGTGATGATGGCAGGTCTCACCGTCTGCCTATCGACCAGTCCCGAGCGATTGCTGGCGGCGCTGGGGCGCCTGCGCGTGCCGGTGGCGATTGGCTTTACCACGGTCACGGCCCTGCGGTTTCTTCCCCTCTTGGCCGACGAGTTGGCCACTGTCCGCCGGGCGCGCCGACTACGCGGTTACGGCGGGTCTCGCACCACGCGATTCTCGCTCCGCGGCGAAGTGGCGCTGTTCTATCCCGTGCTCGCCGCGGGATTGCGCCGCGCGACGACCCTGGCAGCCTCGGTCGCCAGTCGAGGATTCGATCCGCTCGAGCGCCGCACCTACTACCCGGCACTCCGCTTCCGTTCTATCGAGTGGCTCATGCTCGGCACGCTCGCCGCGACGTGGATCGGCATCGCGACAGTGAAGCTCTTGTACTGGCTCTACCTGGCCGAGCTGTTCTACCGCCCGTCGCTGCGCGGCTGGTACGACGTGGCCCGGCTCTGGCTTTGATCGCTCGCCGGCGCGGCCACGGAGAGCGGAGCGTTCGCCGACGGGCGCCTGGCCACGGCGGGCTGTACCGCCGCCGACTCGTTCGCACGCTCGAACCAGCGCCGCCAGCGAATGGCCTGTTCGTCGAGCGTGGGTGGCGTGACGTCGTTGCCGCGGCCGATGTTCTGTCCCACGACATTGGCCAGACTCGCCGCGGCGGCTCGTTTCAACCCTGGCGGCCCGTCGAGCGAATTCATCAGCGCCGCGGTGTATTCGGCGTGGGGAACTTCGCCCATCATCCGCACGGCCTGCATGCGCACGTCGAGATCGAGATCGTACACCAGACGCTCCAGCGCCGCGCGGCCACTCTCGTGCCCCGCGCGGGCCAGGGTTCGTGCCGCTTCGAGCTGGACGAAGCGATCGGGCGTGGCGAGCAGCGTTTCGACGGGCCGCGGATCGGCCAGCATGCCCGGTTCCCCCAGCGCGCGAACGCCCGCTCGCACCACGGTTGGATCGGCATCGGTCAAGCTCGGCAGCAAGACCGTCACGTGGCGCGGGTCGGCATGCTGGGCCAGATACTCGCAGCCGCGGCGGCGCACGTCGGGCGCTTCGTGCGTCAGTGCCGCATACGCCAGTCGCACCGCGGCCTCGTCCGGTTCAGAGGCGGTAACCACGAGCGCGCTCCGCCACACGTCGGCATCGCGCTCGACCATGACCTTCTCGACCAGGCGCACGAGCGCCAAACGCGATAGCGGGCGCTCACGGACTCGTGCGACCAGCGAGCTCGCCGCGCGACGCCGCTCGACGATCTCCGCGGCGTCGAGTTGCAACAGCACCTCGAAGACCGCATCGCGCTCGGGGAGCACGTGGCGGTAGAGGGCCTCGGGAATGGGCCGGCCACGCTCGAGCGCGAGCACCGTGAGGGGCGCAAGCAAATCATCTTCCATGGCCGATAATGCAGCCAGGGCTGCGGCGCGATCGTTCGCGTTCGCGCCAGCCTGATCGACGATCGACAGCAGTTGATCGACCCGCGCCAGTTGTATGCTATACGCCGTCTCGCTCGTCTGCGGAGCCAAGGTAGCCGTGTTGAGCGAGGCGCCCGCATTCGCGCCAGCCACGGGCTGCACCGGCGAGGCAACCTGTGCCACTTGCGGCGCGTCGACTTCCTGCGTGGTGAGTGATTTGAGGTCCGTTTCTTCATCGACCGCGGCCGCAACGATCTGTTCGGTGGCCGCGCGACGTTCGAGGGCACCCAACGCCTCGCGCTGCGCGTCGAACGGCGCATCGATCGGGAAGTTGGTCGCCTCCGACCAGCGCTCGGCCAGGTGCGCGAGCGCCCCTTTCTTCGTCGCATAGCCCGGCCGCTGCACGGCCAGCAGCCACAAGGGGGCCGCCTCTTCAAAAGGCCACGCCGCAATCGCCTCGACCGCGGCGGCCTGCACCATCGGACTCTGATCGGTCAGAAGCCGCGCGGCGAGCTTGCCCGGTCCCGCTCCCCGGAACCCGCCGATGCCGCGCGCCACCGCCGCGCGCACGCGCCACGATTGGTCCTGCACGGCCAGGTACAAGGACGACTCCGATTGCATCGTTACCAGTGCCTCGGCCGCGGCGATGCGAATCACCTCGGGACGCTGAGCGCCCAGTTGCTCTTCGAGCGGCACGCGCGAGCCCTCGCCTCCCAGTTGCCCGAGCGCTCGAATCGAGGCGAGCTGCACGGGCAACTCGTGATCGCGCAGGCCTGAAGCGATGGTCGCCACCGCCTCCGGCGAGCCCGACTTGGCCAGCGCCAGGAGCGCTACCTGACGTACCCGGCGATCGGGATCGTAACGCAGTTCGTGGGCTTGCGGAGGCAGTGTCACGCCCGGGTTCTGCGACAGAGCCGCCAGCGCGACGATCCGCACCTCGGCGGCCTGGCTCTTCAGGGCGGCGGCATAACGCTGCTCGGCGCCAGGTGCATTTTGTTGGGCGAGTGCCCGCAACAACTCCGCGTGCAACTCGGGGAGATAACTACGAACTCCCTCGCCAAAGCGGCCATACTCGTCGAGCAACTCGTGCAGGGCCGGTTGCGCCGCGGCTGTGTCCAGGTAGCCGAGCGCCTCGGCCGCCGCGCGGCGGCAGGGAAGATTCAATTCGCTGCTTTCCACCGAAGCAATCAGCGTCGGCAGGCAAGTGGTGTCGTCCTGGCGCGCCAGGGCGATCGCCGCGTTGGCCGCCACCACCCGCCGCGTCGAATTCAACGCCACGCGCAGGTTCGGTCGTTTCTTGGCAGGACGCGCGAGGATTTCTTCCACGCCGACGTGACGCCAGCGGTATTCGCTCGGAGCGCTGGCGGTCGGTTTTGAAGTGCGATGGTTCGGCGCCGCGGCGCTCCCTGCTTGCAGCACCGGCGCCTGATCGTTGAGGTGATCGCGCAGCCAGTCGATCTCCCCCGCGCGGCGCGAAGTCTGAAACCAGATGTCGCTGCCCAGTTGACGTTCGACGTCGGCCAGCGCCGCCTCGCGCTCGACTTCCTCGGGCGCGAGCTTTTCCCCTTTCGACTCCCCCTTCGACCTGGCGGCGTTCGTGGCCGCGGTTGAAGAGGGCGCGCTGGCGTCAGCATCGGGCGCCTCGGACGTTGTCGCCAGCGCGTCGGGTCGCTCACTGAGGTTCAGCGTCTGGCAACCGACGATCGCCAGGCACAGCAGGCACGGCGACAGTCGGACCCAAGCGCGCGTAGCGAGAGCCGCGGCACTTGCGATGGAGCAAGAGCGGGCATCCATGCACGCTGGTGATGAGAGAGTGTGGGACATGGTCGGGCAAATCCATTCGCCACGAGCCACGAAACGAGATCAACGCCAGGACATCTATCCGTAACTACTGTAACTTCAACCACACGAGCGAACGAACAACGGCGACGTTAGGGAGACGTGGCACTGGCGCCGGCGCCTAGCGCCTCGAGAATCCCCTTCGCGCGCCCCGAGAGCCAATCATGAACATCGGGAGAGCGGCCCGCGGGAGGCGTCTGCGCTTGAGCCAAGGCACGCAACTCGTCGCTGAGTTTCTTTTTGACGTCTTCGCTCATCGGTCCGGCGGCGTGACGTTGGAGCCCGATCAAGGCCGCCGCCCGCAGCGCATCGCTGAGATCGTCCACCGGCCCCGCGTTGTCGATGAGCTTGAGCAATTCGACCTGCGCCTCTGGCAGAGGCACGGTGCCTGAGCCCTGAAAATTGGGCTCCGTCTTGTTGAGATCACCCAAGATCAAGATGGCGTTCACGCGGGCCGTGGGAGAGTACGCCCCATCGGCGATGATCTCGCGCGTGTGCGCAAGAAACCGGTTCACCGCCTGCGTCCGCGCCGGATCCTTCGCACGCTGCATATCCTGCTTGAGCTTCTTCCGCATTTCGGGCAGCAGCGCCGCGTTCTTGCCGAGCGTGAATTCGGCCACGCGGAACCGGCACCAGTCGTCGAACATCTTTGGATCGGTGATCTGCCCTTCGGCCAGGACCTTGATCATCCCGATCTTCGAACCCGTCGGTTCCTTGAATTCCGACTGCTCTTTGAAGCGAGGTGCCGGAGCGGCCGGCGCCGGCGCAGCAGCAGGTGCGGCGGCAGGTGGTGCCGCGGGAGCCTGCGCCAGGCAAGCCACGTTCGCCTGCAAGCTGCCCCAGGCGATACCGAGCACGGCCGCGAGCGGCACGGCTCGACGGCGCCACCCGTTGCACATCAGGAGATGACGAAGTGCCATCGACGAAGTCCCTTAATTCCAGCAGTCGCCTGGCGGAGTTCCGGAAGCCGCGGGGCGTGGATCAATCTAACAAACGGCAAGCAGGCGCAATACCCAGTGTCTACGATGCAGGCACGGTCGCGTAGCGCCAAGCAGCGGGGATGCCTTGCATGATGCACCCTCGCGGTATTCCATTCATCGCGCGATCGCGCAACTTTCGACGAGTCGCCTCTTCGGGCCACTCGTCCCTCTCCGCTCTTGCGGCACCCACCAGAAGGGACTCGGGTGCGGCAAATATCGGCAAGACAATCACTTGTGGCCACTTCTAGGGTACTCATCCACAGAGGCCAGCGTCAAGTTCGCTTAGCCGTACAAGAGAGATCGCGCGGGGCGACCGGTCAGTTCGCAACTGACGTCCTCACCGTGGGTTACGCCTGGCGTCGGTTTGACAGTCCACCTCCCCCGGCGCTACGATTCGCTAGCCGCCTGGCCTCGACTGCCGCCAAGCCACGAGAATGTGTCCCCCCATGACCCTCCTCTACAGCGATCCCCTTTTCCTCGAGCATGCCACCGGCCATCACCCAGAACGCTCCGAGCGCTTGCACGCCATCGTCCGGCAACTCGAGCGGACGGGGCTCGACCAGCGCTGCGTGCGTCCCACCTGGGCGGCTGCCACGCCCGAACGCATCGGCCGCGTCCATGCCCCCGACTATCTCGAGACGCTACGGCGTTACGCCGAGTCGGGGGGTGGCTGGATCGAGGAGGACACGTTCGTCGCGCCGCGCTCTTTCGAAGTAGCCCAGTCTGCCGCCGGCGCCGTGTGCGACGCGGTCGAGCGTGTCGTCCGCGGCGACCAACAGAGCGCCCTCTGCCTCGTCCGTCCACCGGGGCATCATGCCCTGCCCGACGGCGCCATGGGCTTTTGCCTGCTCGGAAACGTCGCCATCGGCGCTCGGCTGGCGACCGACGAGTTGGCGCTCGATCGGGTGTTGATCGTCGATTGGGACGTCCACCACGGCAACGGAACGCAGGACATCTTTTGGACCGATCCGCGCGTGGCCTTCTTTTCGATCCACCGCTGGCCCTTCTATCCCGGTACCGGTCGGGCCGAAGAGACCGGCACGGGCGATGCGCTCGGCACGATCAAGAATCTGCCGGTCGAATTTGGCACGCGCCGCGGCGATTATCTGAAACGCTTCACGTATGAGTTAGAACGCTTCGCCAACCACATACGGCCGCAGTTGATCCTCGTCAGTGCTGGCTTCGACGCCCATCGCGACGATCCCGTCGGCTCGCTCGGTCTGGAGACCGAGGACTTCGCCGAACTGACCAAGGTCGTCCTCGACATTGCTGCCACGCATTGCGCGGGCCGCCTCGTGAGCACGCTCGAGGGGGGGTACAACACGGGGGTCCTCGCCGGCTGCGTCGAGCTGCACCTCGCGGAACTATTACAACGTGACGAAACGTCCCCGTCGGGCAATCCTTGACTCGTGCGCCACCCGGCCGGGGGGCTTTCTCGTCGGTTTCCGAGAACAATCTTGGCCGATCCGCCGTAGAACCGTATGCTGAAATCGTGAGTTGTTTCTTTGCCCGGAGTTTGGCCGTGTCCGCTTCACGACATCAATCACGCTGGCTCGCCTGGACGTTGGCGCCGGTGCTGCTTGTTGCGGCCATTCTGTCTCCCTGTGGCGTGTGCTGCGCCGTCGAGAAGGGTACTCACGCCGCATCGCCGCGGGGGTCGCATTCCTGCTGTCAGCATGCTGCTGCTCCCCAGGCAGATCCGGCGGAGGCGACGCTCACCACTGGCCCGCACGCTTGCTGCCGCACCTCTTCCGAGTCCACTTCGCAGGGACAAAGCGGTGGAGACTGCGATTGCTGTGTGGGATCGCGAGCGGCCTGGGTCGTACCAAAGTTGAGTGAGCGCGAGCTTGCCAGCGGTCACGATTTCGTCCTCCCGGCGATCATCGACTGGAATGCTTCGGCGGAGTTGGTCATGGTGTCGCGTCTGGCGCCGTCCCAACTCCTCGATGAAGCTCCGCCTCACACCTTGCCGCTGCGGGTCCTGTACTGCAGTTGGTTGATCTAATCGGCTCGGCACGTCGCTACGCGCCAAAAGGCTCGCGGCGACCTCTGCCCTGGCAGCCGACTCTTGTTGCTCGCGAGTCGTTGCCTTTTCGTTGCGCCATGTCGGCGCAAGCAATGCCCCGCCGAGCCAGGTGAATGAGATCTTCCATCCTGAAAGGATCAGTACCATGTTGCGTTCTTTGCTTTCGATCGGGGCGGTCTTCGGTTTGGTGGCAATGTTGGCGTTCGCCGCGGGACCCTGGGCACAAGCAGGGTCGACTTCCGCAGGGGGTGCGTGTGACTGCACCTGCGCCTGCTGCGCCGATGGCTGCCCCAGCGACGGCTGCTGCTGCGCGACGGGAAGCTGCGAGTGCGATGGCACTTGCTGCGACAGCCCCTGCTGCAGCGATGACGCCACGACCGCCAAGCCCGCCGGCTGCGGTCACTGCGCTGCCTAAGCGCGGCTGCTAACGCGGCGATGCTCGCCGCGCTGCGTTGTCAAAAAAAAGACTGGGCGACCGGGGATGGTGCTGCGGCCCTCCTCGGTCGCCCTTCTTCTTGCGCGGAACTCACCAGGAAGTCTGTTTTCACCGAGTGTGCAGGCTGTAACGTGCAAAAACCGCGTGGCGTGAAGCGTTCCGCCGATTGACGCGAGGCGATTCAAGCGACAGCCCCGCAGGCGTTACAATGGAGGTGGATCGAACTGCACAGGCTGACAGTCTGTGCCACTTGCTTTCCGCCTCGCTCAAGCCTCTGCACCACCCGGTTAATCTGCCCATGAAAGACGACCTCAGCCGCAAGCTGCTCGCCGATGTCGACGCCTACTGTCAGGAACTGCGTCCGATCGAGGATCTCTGCTACCTCGAACATCGGCACAACGAAGAGACGCTCAAGCTGGCCAGGAAATACGATCTGCTCGGTATGCCGCTCCCCGTCGAGTACGGCGGCCGCGGGGCCGATGCCCTGACCTACGCCCGCGCGCTCGCCCGCATCGGCCGCGAAGGGACCGGCGTGCGCACGTTTTTCTCGGGCCATACCTCGATCGGTGAATACCCGGTCTGGCGCTACGGCAGCGAAGCGACCAAGCGCAAATATCTGCCGAAGGCGGTCTCGGGCGAGTGCATCATGGCCTTCGGCCTCACCGAGCCCGACGCCGGCTCCAACCCGCTCGAGCTCACCACCACCTACCGCCGCGAGGGGAATCACTTCATTCTCAACGGTGTGAAGTATCTCATCTCGAACGGCTCCATTGCCAACGCCGTCGTGGTGTTCGCTTACCCGGGGGACGCCCCAACGGAAAAGCGCCGCATGAGCGCCTTCGTCGTCGACACGACGGGAGACACGTTCGCCACCGAGGAGCTTCCCTCGAAGCTGGGCATGTTCACCGCCGACACCGGTATGTTCCAGATGACCGATCACCCGGTGCCGCTCGAGAACCTGCTTTCCGAAGAAGGAAACGGTTTCCGCGTGGCGATGGGCACCCTCATCTCGGGTCGCTTGAGCGTGGCCGCCGGTTGCCTGGGCGTGATCGAGGATCTGCTCGCCGAGGCACTCGATTACAGCCGCACGCGCCACCAGCACGGCAAGCCGATTGGCAAGCATCAATTGGTGCAGGCCCACATCGCGCACATCGAGATGGATCGCGCGGCGAGCGACGCCCTGGTCGAACGCGCGGCGCTGGCGAAGCAGGCGAGCGACGAGAATCCAAAAGATGCCGGCCTGCGCGCCGAGGCCGACTTCCGCGTGGCCGAGGCGAAGTTCTTTGCGACGAACGCCGCCTGGGACGCGGCCGATCGCGCGGTGCAGGTCTTCGGCGGCCGCGGCTTTTCGGAGCTTTACCGCGTGGGTCGCCACCTGCAAGACGTCCGCGTCTGCCGCATCTACGAGGGGACCGACGAGATCATGCAACTCAAGATCGCCTCGGCCCTGCTCGGCAAGGATTTTGCCGCGTTCCATTGAGCGACGACGCAAAGCAATGGATGACGTAAGTTAACCACGACGGCACAACGACACGACGTACTCGCGCCATCACAACCCGAAGCGTCAGCGAGGGAATCCGGCAAACGATTCTTGCACAGAAAGAATTGATCCACAGATGGACGCAGATGCACGCAGATGAATTCAATCCTTTCCTATCTGCGTGCGTCTGCGTTTATCTGCGGATAGTAAAAGGATTCCAGAGGGCTTTCGTCAGCATCGACGAAACAACCGACGAAATCTGCGTAATCTGTGGATGAATCCCGTTCGCGAGTGAGCATTGTTAGCCAGCCAGTTGCTCGCGGATCTTGCTCCACGAGGTGCGGATGATCTGTTCCGCTGCGCCGCGCACGAGTGACGGGCTGACGGTCGCCACGAGTCCCTTCATTTCCGTGACTCGGGCCTCCCAGTTGAGTCGCGAGCCTGTCCCTTCATCGGCAATCTTCAACGTCGATTCGACCAGCATCTGCACGCCGATGCCGGAGCTGCGAATGGTCATCTTCGCATGTCGCGGCGCTTCGAGCTCCGCCATCTCGATCGCCAGCTTCATCGTGCCGCGCAGAAACGAAAACCCCGGCTTTACCACGCAGTGGAGCACGCGTTCGCCGGCCTGCTCGGCGCTCACCAGGTCGGGAATGTTCCTGGCAAACTGATCGAGATCCGTCAGCAGGCCAAACACCTTTGCGGCTGGCACATCGAAACGTTCTTCGCCGCCGAAGGTGAGATCTTTTTCGTTGGGCATGGCTGGGTGTGTCGCATCGCGGTATTGGTTAACTTGACTCTGTGACCATTGTAGTACACAAACGCCAGGTGTCTTGCGACGTCGGCATTCAGGCTTCGTTTGCTGGGAGACAGTTTCGATGCTCGAACTCGAACACCGCGGCGAGGTTACCATTCTCCGCATGGCGCGCGGCAAGGGGAATGCGCTGAACCTCGAGTTCTGCACGGCCCTGATCGAGGCCTTCGAGCGACTCGAACGCGCCTCGACTCGCGCCGTGGTGCTCACCGGGCAAGGTAATGTGTTTGGGGCGGGTGTGGATCTCCCGGCTCTCGTGGCGGGGGGCGCGCCGTACCTTCGCCAGTTCCTGCCCGTCATGCAGCGCTCCTTCGAGCGGTTGGCGACCTTTCCCAAGCCGGTCGTCGCGGCGGTGAATGGTCATGCCATCGCCGGCGGCGCAATCCTCACGCTCGCCTGCGATCAGCGACTGATGGTGCGGGGAACGGCCCGCTTCGGCCTGACCGAGGTCCTGGTCGGGGTCGTCTTCCCGGCCTGGGCCTTGGAGATCGCCCGCTTCGCCACGCCGCCGCAACATTTTCAATCGGCGATCGTCACCGGCCGCACCTGGGGTCCCGAGGAGTCACTTGCCCGCGGCTTCATCGACGAACTGCTCGAGCCGGAGCAATTGCTCGACCGCGCCTGCGAGGTAGCCGCCGAGCTGGGGGCCGTGCTGCCGGCCACCTTCGCCGAGACGAAACGCGCCGTCCGCCGCCCCATGATCGAGGCCGCTCAGCGCATCGCTCGTGAAACCGACGCCGCGGTCCTCGCCCACTGGTGCTCCCCCGAGGTGTTACGGCAGATCGAGGAATTCGCCGCGCGGAATATCAAGCGGCGGGAGTAAGGCTGAATTCTGCACACCCGCCAGCCTGAGATGGGCCGAAATAGGCGAACCTCCTCGTCTTGAAGCCCCGCCCCGCGACCCCTATACTCACTGGTTCGGATTCCTCGCGCTCGTCGCCCATGGAGGGGGGGATGCCGGCATGGTGCGTGGCACGCTGCAGCCGTACGAAATCCTGGTTCGCGACCGCCAACGGGCGGATGAGGCCGGGCATCCTTCGATGCTCGACCGGCGGCCGGTCGATGCCCAGCGGCGGCAGTTGATGCTCGTGCTTTCGCCCTGGACGGCGTTTGCCGCGGCGGCCCTGGCCGTGTCGGTCCTGGCCTTCGTCTACACGCTGGGCCGCCACGACCCGCTCCGGGCGCGACCGGTGGAGCCCGCCGCGAGCAATACGCTCGACGACGTCCGCCGACAGGAACCCGTCCCCTACGAACAACTTCAAGTCGACCGCGGCCGTTGATTACAGGCCACGGGTCGGATCGCAGGACACACGCTGGAGATCGACTGACATGACGATGGACAAGAGCCTCAAGCGCCGCACGGCGCTCGTTCGCTCGCGCAACGTGCTGACGCGCGCCGAGCGTATTGCAAAGCTGCAAGAGGGGGATCGCTGGGCCGATGGGCAATCGCCGTTGGGCCTGCCCAAGGTACGCGTGATCAAGCTCTCGATGAAGAAGAAAAAGAAGAAGAAGGAAGAGGACGAAGGCGATACCAAGGCCAAGCCGGGCAAGGGCAAGTAGACGTCCGACCGGTCTTCTCCGGCGGTGCGCGACGGCGCGCCGAGCTTCCCGTCAACCGAATCGCCGGATGCCGAGCGAGGGACGCCTCGCTCTTCGCGGGCACACCGCAGACGGTGCCTCTACGCGCCCGGCTCGCCGATCGTGCGCAGGTAGCTTGCCAGTCGCGACTGCAGCTCGACCAGCCCCTGCCATTGGCGCTGATCGAGTTGCACCGTTTCAGCGTCTTCGTCGACCTGCACTGTCTCGATCAGCAGGCGGATGCGAATGTGCAGGTACTCGATCAACTCCGAGAGTTGCGCCGCCTGACCGGGACTGAGCCGGGCCGGTAGCTCGGGCGGAACCAGGGTGTGGAGCGTCGACTGGGCGTGCTCGCTCCAACTGAGCTCGAAATCGAGCGAATGCCCGTTCACCTCTCCCTGCTCTTCCTCCGGGCTCAGCGTGCGCTCGTCCAGGCTGCCGCGGAGCTGGCGCAGCCGCGTGGCGATCTGTTCGCGCGAGCCGAAGACCATCACCGAGCGACCGACGGCGATCAGATCGCCGTGGCGCAAAATGCGCAGGCGAATGTCTTCGCCGTTGACCTTGGTGCCGTTCGTGCTGTCCAGGTCGGTCAGGACCACCTGGTCGTGGTCCTCCTGGATCTTGAGATGAAAGCGGCTGACCCGCTCGTCATTCAATTGAATCGAATTCCCTTCCTCGCGGCCAACGGTGACCGGAAGGGGAATGTTTTCGTAGACGCGACCACGCTCGGCCCCGTCGATGATCTGGATCGTGACGGTGGGCATGCGACCTGAGAGACGTGGTTGCCACGCACGGCAGCGAAACGGATCGGGATCTCGGCCCGACGCTCTTTTTTAACATGCGGCGCCAAGGGTCTCAAGGCAATCGGCTTACTGCCGTCGCCGGCTCCTTTCCTTGTAAAAACCCCTAGTACGAGCATCATAACCCGAAGCGTCAGCGAGGCGGCACTTCGATCGATGACCTCTCCAAGAACTCCCTCGCTGACGCTTCGGGTTATGATTTTTTTTCGGAAGTACCCAGTTCTGGTCTGCTGGGCAGACGATCTTCCTAAATGTTCCGTGCGAACAGGCGGTAGGTCTTGTAGCGGCGCCCCCCTACCTTTTCGATGGCCCGGTTGATCAGGTCGTTGTCTTCCAGGGTCCAGCCCAACTCGGCGCCGGTGTAGTGGAGCTTGTTGCGACCGGTGTCGAGCGTGTTCAGGATCAACAGCTCGGCGACACCCCGCCGGCGAAACGCCTCGAGGATGCCGAGCACCGCGAAACGGGCCGTGCGGATGCGGCGCTTGGCCCACAGCAGACGCGCCAGACCTACCGGCACGCCATACGTGGTCAGGCGTCCCTTTACCGGCTTCAACGCTTCGTTGAAGTCGGGCAGCGTCATCGAGAAGCCGACCGGGCGCCCGTCGGCCTCGGCCAGAAACAGCAGATCGGTCTCGGCCAGGCTGCGAAGCTGAGCCGCCAGGTGGTAGAATTCGGCCTCGGTCATCTTTACGAAGCCCCAGCTCTTCTCCCAACTCTGGTTGTAGACCTCCATGCAGCGTTCGACCTCGGCGTCGAAATCGTCGCGGCGGAAGGGCCGGATGGTGATGCCGCTACGGGTAGCCAATCGCTTGGCGCGGTCGCGCCAATGCTCGAGCATGTTGAGCTCGTCCTCGAACCACCAGGCGTACAGATCCTTCGCCTTGGCCAGTCCCCACGACTCGAGCAGTCCGCGGTAGTAGGCGGGCTGGTGATTCATCATCACCCGCGGCGGCGTCTGGAAGCCATCGATCAATAGGCCACACGCGTAGTTGGTCGAGTAATCGATCGGCCCCATGATCTGCGTGCGACCGCGACTCTTGAGCCAGTCTTGCGCGGCGTCGAGCAGTGCGTCGGCCACCTGCCCGTCGTCGATCGATTCGAACAGGCCAAAGCAGCCGACGTTCGAATCGTGCTGCAGGTTGTAGCGCGGGTCGTCGCTGACGAGTACCCGGCCTACCACTTTGCCGTTGCGCCGCGCGACGAGCGCCTGGGCCGACCCGTGCAGATAGAAGGGGTGCTGATTCGGGTCGATGAAGGCCTTCACGTCGCGCACTAGGGGGGCGACCCAGTGGGGGTCGTGGGCATAGATCTCGAACGGCAGTTCCACGAAGTCGTGCCGGTCGCGACGGGTGGTCACCTTGCTCACCTCGACCGGCGCCCCCACGGCACGGCCGACGCGCGCCGGCGCAGATTGTTCCGGCGTGTTGCTCCGCGAGTCGCGGGGGACGCGATGGATCGGCCGTACGACCGTGTCTTCGCTCCGGTCGACGACGAGCACGCTGGCATGCGCCTCGACGGCCGCCTGATAGGCCGCCTTGGCCCGGGCAAGACGCTGGGCCGTTCGCTCTGAAGCGGTGGTCGTGCGACGTCGCGAGGGACGATCGGCCGTGATGGTTCCCTCCTGCCGGTTGGTCCAGGTCGCCTCGTGTTCCAGGCCGTGCATGGTGATCTCCTCGTGCCGTTTCGTACGTGCTGGGATAGGATTCCGCGGCCGCTCCTGACCGGGGGATTCATTCGCTCTGATCTGTCGAGCGTGCCCCGGACTGGTTTGTTACAGGCCGCCCATCCGGCACGGCTTGCCGGGGGGTGGAGAGGAACGCAATAACGCCCGGCCCTGGCTAGCGCTGTGTCAAACCTTGATTTTCGGGTGCCGTCGAATTTCAACCCGAAGCGTCAGCGAGGGGACTCCTGGAAAGGGCGTCGATCGAGATGCTCCCTCGCTGACGCTTCGGGTTACGATTCCGCGAAAAGCGCAACTTCAAAACGGACGCTTCGCGCTTGTGATGGAGGTTCTCGAACTTCTGGCTTTGACAGACCTCTAGAGGGGCGATTCCTGCCAGCGTCAAAAGCCGGCCTGTAACAAGGCTGCCGGCCTCACGCTTGGCCTGGTAGACGGTCATGTCGACCGGCTAACAGAGACCACGAACACCGGCGCGAGCCGCAGTAGAAAGCGGAGTGCAAGATGGCAACCGTCACGATCCACGAGACGATGGGACTCGAAGGCAAGCTGACCAACCCGGTCCGCGATCAATTCACACCCAGCCGACGTTTCTCGAGCGACACGTGGCGGACGACTTCGACGCGCCGCGTTCCCACTCCGCCGGTCCAAAAGCCAGTTGCGCCGCAGCCGCAACCCCAGCTCGAAGTCAACGCAGAGACCTCTCTCATCGACATGATGCGTGCCCGCGACAACGGCGTCGACCTGAAGACGGTCGCGGCGTTCTTCCGCGCGGCACTCGAGGAATACGAACGAACCGGCCACAACCTGTATCGCCGTTCGTTGCTCGGCCCGAGCGACGCCGAGGCCCTGGTCCACTATCCCCGCGAGACCGAAGAACGGGAAATGGTGATCCTGGCCTCGAACAACTATCTCGGCCTGACGAGCCATCCGCGCGTCATCGCCGCCGCTCAGGAGGCCGCGGCGAAGTACGGCACCGGCTCGGGCAGCTCGCCCCTGCTGGTGGGCACGTTCCCCGTCACGCGTGAGCTGGAAGCCAAGCTCGCCAAGTTGAAGGGTGCGGAAGAGGCGTGCGTCTTCGCCACCGGCTACCAGGCGAACGTCGGCGTCATCTCGGCCGTGGCCAGCGGACCGAACGACGTCGTTATTCTCGACCGCTACGCCCATGCGAGCATGGTCGATGGCGCGAAATTGTCGGGCGCCCAGGTTAAGGTCTTCAAGCACAACGACGCCGAGCACTTGGATCGCGTGCTTGAGCGCAATCGCGACGCCCGGCTGAAGCTGGTCTGCGTCGAAGGCATCTACAGCATGGATGGCGACATCGCCCCGCTCGACAATATCCATGCGGTCTGCCAGAAGCACAACGCGTTGCTGCTGGTTGACGAGGCCCACTCGACCGGCGTGCTGGGTGAGAACGGAGCGGGCGCCGCCTCGCAGTTCGGCCTCGAAGGCAAGATCGACCTGCACATCGGCACGCTCAGCAAGGCCATCGGCGCCTGCGGCGGTTTCGTGGCCGGATCGGCCGACCTGGTGACCTACATCCGCTACTTCGCTCGCTCGGCGATGTTCTCAACCGCCCCGTCCCCCATGGTCATGGCCGCCGCCAGCGCGGCGATCGACGTACTGCACGACGAACCGGAGCGTCAGGCCCGCCTGTGGGAGAACTGCCGCTTTTTGCACGCCGAGCTCAAGAAGCTGGGCTTCACGGTCAACGACGAGCCCAGCCCGGTGATCCCCGTGATCGTCGGCACGATGGCCGGCCTGCGTCAGATGACGCTCGACCTGCATCGCGACAACGTCTGCGTGAACTCGGTCCCCTTCCCCGTCGTGCCGCACGGCAGCGAACGCATCCGCATCAGCCTGACGGCGAATCACACGCGGGAACAGCTCGTGCGGGCGCTCGAGGCGCTGGCCAAGGCAGGGCGAGCCGCGGGGGTTATCGAGTAGCCGGCAATCTGTGAACCAACGGATCGTGGCTCAGGCCTGGTGGTGCGTACGCTCCCTGACAAGCGTACCGCCACCAGGCCGCTCTGTTTGATCTCTTTCGTGGCAGCGTGAGAATCTTTTTTTGAAGTAACGACCTACCGGCGGATCTTCATCGAGAAGTCGGGATCATCGCGGTAGCGATAGGCCAGCTCGTTCACGCGGGCCCGCGCGTGGATTTGTTCGAACGAGCCCTCCTCGGCCAAAAGCCCCAACTCGTAGGCCAGCTTGTCCGAGTAGCCGGGCAGCAGCACGCGGTAGTCGTACGGAATGCGTCCCGGCGACATGTGATTGATGTGAGCGCGGATGTTCGTCGTGCAGTTGTTCGTCAGCGTGTTGTAGAACTCGGGCTGCTCGTGCAGATCGTTCACCCGGGCGAACACGTCTTCGAACAGCACCCGTACCTGCTCCTTGGTGGCCTTGGCGCGGTAGATGTTCACGTCGTCGAGTCGATGGTTGGTGCGCAGGCCGATCAGGTCGCGTTCGTCGCCGACGACGTACATGATCTCGAACTTGTTGGCGACGCCCCCCAGCGGCGCGTACTCTTCCCCCTTTTCCTTGCGGATCTCGACCGAGACCGCGACGTAGTCTTGCCCGCCAAAGCCGAAGCTCATCATCGTGTGCGCCAAAGCCGGCGAGAGCCGAAACGGCACCACGATGAAGTCGACGCTCGAAAGATCGTCGAGATGGTATGTACGGTCGTAGTGGTGGACGTCGTAATCTTGGGTCGAGCGGTACTCGCAGTTGCGAATGTTGAAGATGCGTACCGTGTCGCCGCGGAACTCGGCGTAGGGGAGCACGGCCTGATCGGGCGACCAGTCGCGGTAGTTCGAGGGGCGCAGGGCGCCACAGCCCGCGGTCGCCACCAGGGCGAGCGAGACGAACAGCAGGCGCAGGAGACGCGGCGCGCAGCCGATCACGAGCCGACTTTCGTTGGGCTGAGGTTGCGGCGAGAGTGAACGCTGCTGCCCCAGAACAGGGCAGACTACGACCAGCAAGGCGACTCTTTACCCGGCCGTCCAGATCGCCGCAAGACAAGACGCCGCACGCATGGCACTGCTGGCATCCATCGGCAGAATTGGATTATCCACAGATTACGCAGATTCGGCAGATTGGCTTTCTCGTCGAAGCGGGCTAGCGATGCACGGAAGTGCCAGCACCGAATCTGTGTGATCTGCGTAATCTGTGGGTGAACGCAGGCACGCGGAAATGCGCTGCTTACTTCGCTCCCGTCGCCACGGCCTGGGGCTTTTCGCCAGGGTGGTAAACCACCTTCGCCTGCGCCTCGACATCTTCCCAATAGAAGAGCTCCGGTTTCAGGCGGCTTTCGGAGAGCAACTTCGCCTGGTCGAAGAAATGGGGCGAGTCGGGATGCCCGCTGCTGCCAAACTGCGTTAGCGAAGCTCCTTGCACGCGCGGGCCAAACTCGACCGTACACATGTAGGTGTTCCCCACTACGCCGTAGTGCTTCTTCATCGAACGCACCAGGGGAATAGAGACGCTGGGGGTGTAGTACGCCACGTTCGCCACGCCCAGAGGGCCGGGCAAGCCGGGGCTCGGCAGGCTCGGCTCGTTGTCGTTGAAGGGAATGTCGAAGAAATCCGCCACGTCGGCGTGGCGCTGCAGGCGGTAGACTTCGCCCCAGGGCATCTTCCAATCGCCAAACAGAGCCTTGATCTTGCCCGCCGCGGTAATGAGGGCCTTGAACCTGGCCTCGGGCGAGTTGACGAACTGTGGCTTCAATTTTTCGGCCGGATAGCCAAAACCGTACAGCTCCTCGTACCAGCCATAGCAAAGCGTGGCCTGGGTCGAATCGTTCCCGCCGCGGCAATCCCAATCGAGCAAGTGCTCGAAGTAGGGCTGCGCCTGCCTGGCCAGCGTGGGGTTCGTGGCCTGGAGCGTCTCGAATTCCTCCTGGAAACGCGGCAATTCGGTGAGCGGCCAGTAGAGCGTCGTGTCGAAGGCGGCCCGTTGCCAGTCGTCGAACGTGATATCGTGCATCTGGCGCAGCAGGTAGCGTGAGATTTTCGCGCGGCGCTTATCGTCGTGCTTGTCCTCAGCCATGTAGGGGGGGAAGTCCATCTCGTGCGCGTTGCCGTCGTCGGTCACGGTAAAGGGGCTCGAGTTGCAACTTTGCACGAAACCGCTGGGGGGATTCAGCACCTGCGGCAGGTCGGCCAGTTCGTGATAGCCGTTCCACTCGGTCTTGGGCGAGCTGCCGTCGACCGGCTTGCTCCAGTTATGGCCTGTCTCGCGGCGCGGAATGATACCGTTGTAGAGATAGAAGATGTTGCCGTCGCGGTCGGCGTAGACCGTGTTCATGAACTGGAAGTTCAGCAGCGACATGCCGGCTTTGAACTCGTCGATGTTCTTGGCCCGCACCAGCTTCATCACCTGCCGCAGCAGGTTGGCTTCGTAGAGCTTGGCCACGTTCGCCGAGAGGAACGTGGTGGCGTTTTCCTTGGCCACGATCGGACCGTGGTGCGTCTTGCGGAAGGTGAAGACCTTGTCCTCGAACTTCGTCCCCTTCTTGATGCGCACCGTGTCCTTCCACTCGGTGGCGACGCGATACCCGCCGTCGTAGCGGTAGGCGAGCGGGTTATTCGGATCGTCGAACGTTTCGCGCCACACGTCGGCGATATCGGGCTCGTTTACGGTGAAGGCCCAACCCAGGTACTCGTTGTGCCCCAGGGCGAGCATCGGGTTGCCGAAGAACGTGGCGCCGGTGAAGTTCCAGCCTTCGCCACTACGCATGTGCGCTTCGTAAAACTGGCCGAAGCCGAACCAGGGCTGGTGAGGATTGATGAAGAGCATCGCGTGCTTTGACTTCGTGCGGCTGGGGGCGATGGCCCAGGCGTTTGAGCCCACGTGCTGGCGGAACTCTTCGTTGTAGGGCTGCGTCGCGGCGCCGGCCTGCGCCGTCCAGATCTCCTTGTTCGACCGCGGCATGAATTCGTCGGTCAGCCGCGTGTAGCGGAAGCCCATCTCGAGGATCAATTGCCGGCCGAAGGCGAGCACCATCCACGGCTCGAACTTGTCGATCAATCGTGGCTTCACCTCGGGGTTCTTCGCCAGGAAGAAATTCAGCCCCGCGGTATAGGCGCGAGCGAGCTTGTACAGCTCCGGCTCCATCGTCTTCTCGTCGCGCTGGGCCGAGGGAACGATCTCGAACGCGCGATTGAGCAAATCGGAGTTGAGACCCTTGCGGCCGTAGATCTCGCTATAGCGACCGAGGCCCAGGATGTAGCTGTCTTCGATCTGCCAGAAATAGTCCTCTGCCTGGCAGTAGGCGAGGCCGAAGACGACACTCACGTCGGTGGGGCCGTCGATGTGCGGCACGCCAAAGCTGTCGCGATAGATCTTCACGCTCTGGGCGAGTTGGTCCGCGTCGAACTCGGTCGAGGCGTCCTGTGCCAGGGCGGGTACAACGCCGGTAGTGCAGAAGCCCAGCAGCATCCCAACGACGAGCAGACAAGAGAAGCCGCGCCAGGCCGCGCTCCTTTTGCGCGCCCTCCACCACGAATTCGATCCGACGATAGTGGCGGGTGAACTCTCGATCGAACGCACGAGCATGTCGCAATCCTTACGAACGTGAAGTGCCTGGCGCGACGAACGGGCAGAGCCAGACAGAATTAGTTTTGAGCGCCATCGGCCGGCTTCTCGGCGGGTTCGGCCTCGGCAGGCTTTTCCTCCGCCGGTGGAGCTTCTTCAGCCGGCTGGGCCTCTTCCGCAGGTTTCGCTTCCTCAGCGGGTTTGGCCTCTTCGGCCGGTTTCTCTTCTGGTTTGGCCTCTTCGGCCGGCTTTTCCTCAGGTTTGGCCTCTTCGACCGGCGGGGCCTCGGCGGTCGTTTCGGCCGCTGGCGGTTCTGCCGGCTTTGCTTCGGCGACCGGTGCTAACACCGCGAGATCCTTCGGTTGCCAGCCCAGTTCCCAGGCGCGGATCGAATCTCCCTGCGTGCCGGCGAAGAGCGTCTTGCCGTCGGCCGCGTAGGCCACGGCCCAGCCGGTGTTTTCCAGACCACCGAGCGAGGCACTCAATTCGCGCCGCTCGACGTTCCACACCCTGACCGCGCGGTCGTAGCCGATCGAGGCCAGCGCGGCGCCATCGGGAGAGAATGCGATGTCGGTGATCCAGTTCGTATGTCCGCCGAGGATTCCCTTCTCGGCCGGCGCGGCGACATCCCACAACCGCACGGTGAGATCCGCGCCGCCGCTGGCCAACGTCTTGCCGTCGGGCGAGAACGCCACCGCCGCCACGGCGTCGGTATGTCCTTCGAGCTTTGCTTTTTCAGCGTTCGAGGCGGTATCCCACAGCTTGACCGTCTTGTCGGCGCTCGCCGTGGCCAGCAGCGAACCATCGGGCGAATAGGCCACGCCACGGATCATCGCCCCGTGAGCCCCTTCGATCGCCGACTTTGGTGTGCCCGAGGCCACATCCCAGAAGCGCACGCTGCCATCTTCGCTGGCCGAGGCGAGCGTCGCGCCATCGGGCGAGAAGGCCACCGCGGTGACCCAGTTCTTGTGTCCTTCGAGGTTCGACTTCACCGCGCCCGACTCGACGTCCCAGAGCTTCAACTCGTGCGCATATCCGCCGGTGGCGAGCGTCTTGCCGTCGGGCGAGAACGCCACCGACCAGACGGCGCTTTCGGCGCCCGCGAGCGACTTCTTCTGCGCGCCGCTGGCGACATCCCACAAGATGACATCGCCAGGGCGATAGAGGAGCGAGTCGCCGCCGCCGGTGGCCAGCGTGGCGCCGTCGGGCGAGAAGGCCAGCGACGAAACCCAACGCTTGTGCGTTCCCAGCGAGGGGGCCTCTTCGGCGACTGCCGGCGAGACCGCGAGTAACAACAGCGTCGCGGCCAACAAGGTTGCCGACGAACGGGACGTGATCGGGCGAATCATGGCGAGCTTCCCCAGACGATTTCCAAGTGCAAACTTCCCCCAGCCAGTAGCGCGGGCACCCTGCTGCCGCTGGGGCAAGCATACGCCACTGCGCCTGCTATGGTATGCTCCGCCGGGGCCGACTGCCAACAAATCGGCCCTCATCGTGGCACTTGCGCTCCCGGCCCGGCCGGGGGTGTGACGCCCTCGGTAGACCATTGACTGCGTGATTGCGGCGGATCGTTTCCAACGGGCTTTCCGACGCGGCCTGCCTCGTCTCCGCGAGGCGTCGCGTGGCAAACAGCGCCAGCGAGCGAGCTTGCAGCTTATAGACGTTCGAATCCCCAGCGGATTGGGGGCCAGACGATAGTAGCTGGCATTGTCGATGCCGCGGAAAGGAAGCCGCTAGGCCCCGAGCAATTCGTCGAGGCGAGCCACGATCGCCTGCGCGTCTCCTGGCTGGAGGCAGAAGGGATCGATCACGAGCACCCCGGCTTGCGCTCCAGCGTCTGCCAGGTAGATCGCTGGCGATCCTTGGGCAAGCTCGCGAGCGACCACGATGGCCGTCTGGCGATCCGGCTGGTCGGGGAATTGAAGACGCACTTGCCGCCAGCGGCCCGCGTGTTCGACCAGCGAGACGTCGAGGGCCGTGATGCGTTTCAGCCCCGCCGCGAGTTCGACGGCAACCTGATCGAGCCGTTCGCGTTCGCCCGCTTCGTCGCGCGCGAGGAAACGTTCGAGCGCGACCGCCAGGCCCACGATTTCCTCCTTGCCGATCTTCATCGCGCGCCCCAGGCCATGATTGGGCACGCCGCGCGTCACGACGTCACGATCGACGAGTTCCGCCGGCGGGTTCCACAAGGCGGGCAGGTGGTCCATGTCCCACATTTGCAGCGCGGCCGAAGCGATCAATTCCCGTCGACCGCAGAGGATGCCACTTGCCTGCGGTCCGCGCAGTCCTTTGCCGCCGCTGAAGGCCACCAGGCTCGCGCCGGCAGCGATAAACGTTCGTAGATTCGATCGTGGCGGCAATTCGGCCGAGGCATCGACGATGACAGGCAGAGAATGCCGCTCGGCCACGCGCACGACCTCGTCCAGCCGAAGATCCGAAAAGCCCGCGGCGAACGCCACGGCCACCGTTCGATCGTGGATAGCCGCCTCGATCTCCCAAGGCTGCGGGTCGCGAGTCCGCTCGGCAACCCCCACCTCGACGATTCTTGCACCGGCGGCGCGGAGCGCGTGGTCGTAGCCGTTGCGATGCGAGCGCGCGACGATGATCTCGTTCGGCAGGCCACGGGTGTCGGGCAGGCGGTCCATCCGCGCAAAGTCGAGCCGCGCAAGACAGGCTGCCGCCGCCAGGGTCACGGCCGCGGCGGCGCCGCTGGTGACGAGGCCGGCTTCGGCGCCGGTCGCCTCGGCAATGCGTCTTCCCACGGCGACCTGCAGCTCGTCGATTCTTACGAAGCTGCGCGACGCCTCGGCCATGGCGGCCACGACTTCGGGCTCCATCAGCGAACCGCCCAAACGCGTCAACGTACCGGCGCCGTTGATGACCGTGCGAACGCCAAGGCGAGAATAGATCTGTGACATCCGAACCGTTGCGTGCGAGGTGCTAGCACCAACCGAGACCCGATCGAAACCAAGAGATTGTCTCCGGGCGATTTTCTCGCGGCAAGTGCGGGTGCCCCAGGCGGTCTGGCCAGGCGTGGCAAGGATGGCCCCTGGCGACGGGCCGGATGGGCAGACTCGGCCAGGAATGACGCCAGCGTGAAACCTTGCCGCGCGGCTTCGGGTAGTCCTGTTTCGGGGACGCACTGCGCGCAAGTCGAAGCGGTTGCCAGGGCCTATTCCGGCCACTATGTTGACGCTGACCGTGGATCGGCGGCGCTCGTGCTTCCCGCTCCCCGTTCTCCTCGCGCGTACTTCGGCCGCCCTTGTTCGCGCGCAGCCTCGACTCGGCGGTCTATCAGCTAAGAGAGCACAAGAAAGGTTCACTCATGCGGAAGACAATTAGCACTACGGCACGCGTCGGGCTGTGGGCGGCACTGGCGCTGGCCATTTCGTTCGGTGCCCGCGCCCAGGCGGCCGACGCGCTCGGTTGGAAGTTCAAGGAAGGCGACAAGGTTCAGTACGCCGTGTTGAACGCGCAGCACCGTCTGATCGACGCCAGCGGCGCCGAGTTCGACATCGATTTCGCCTTCACCACCGACGTCACCTGGGTGGTCGACAAGGTCAACGCCGATGGCAGCGCCGAACTGACGCAGACGATCGACCGCGTGCAACTCAAGGTGAACACGCCCTTCACGGGCGAGTTCGGCTTCGACTCGGGCGATAAGGATTCCCCGGCCCCCGAAGGCCCGATCTGGGAACGCATGGGCCCCGCCATCGAGAAGATGGTGGGCGGTCAGTTCAAGGTCAAGGTCACCAAGCGGGGTGAGGTCACCGAGGTCACGTTGCCGCAGGATCTGCTCGACATCATCAAGGAGCAGTCGGAGCAGGGTGGCGGCGGTGGCGGTGCCGGCGCCCTGTTCATGGGGGGCAACATGTTCGGCGAGAAGGCGATGAAGGACACGATCCAGCGCGGCATCGTGATCTTCCCCGAGTCGGCCGACCAGGAATGGACGCACGTCGTCGAAGAGAAGATGGGCGAGTTCGCCACGATGAAGTTCGACACGAAGTACGTCCGCTCCGGCACCGAGAAGAAGGATGGCAAGGAGCTGCAGAAGATCGAGTCGAAGACCGAGATGACTCTCGAGTTGGCCGATGGCGCCGAAGACGGTGACGTCGTCCTCGAGCTGATCGAGCAGGAAGGCTCCGGCACGATCCTCTTCGATGCCGCCGCCGGCCAGACCGTCTCGTCGACCTCGGTGCAAAAGAGCTCGATGGAGGGTGAGTTCATGGGCAACGAAGTCGCCTTCGAGACCGAGAACAAGGTCGTCGTCGTCCTGGGCACGAGCGACAATCTGCCGAAGGACGAGGAAGCCGCCGAAGAGGCGCCCGCCGACGAAAAGTCGGACAAGTAAGTCGTCCGGCAATCGAGATCGGCACGGCCCGCCCCGGGGGGAGCTTTTCCCGTGGGGCGGGCCTTTTTTCGTGCCCTCAGACGCTAACAAACGCCTGCCCCCTGCGCCTCGCTAGCTTGATGGCGCGGGGTTGAGCTGGTTCCAGCGGCGTTGTTCAGCCCCGCGCAGACCCCCAAAAGTGGCCGGGGAATCCCCCGAGATACATGCAGACGCCAGCCGGTGTACTTGATATGCTTGATGCTTCCGTCAGCGGGCGGGCATCTGGTGCCTCGCCGTACGGCGGGAAGGATTGAGGACGCGGCCGCTTGAGCGCTGGATTGCCACGGCTGACGAATATATGTGGGAAGTTCACTTCCGGGATCCCGGCTTCGACGTCGGAATCGGCAGAGCGGCTTTGACGCCGTCTGAGTGCCTTTGCGGCCTACCCTCTTGGTTTTCTTTCTCCCTGATGATGAACTCGGCCGGTGCCATGCGCGCCGGTGGAACGCATGTCCGCACGTCATGACCTTGTCGCACTTCGCCAAATCGGGCCGGTGATCCTGCCGTCTCTGTTGATGTGCGATTTTGGCAATCTCGAACGCGAGGTGCGACGACTCGAGGAGGCGGGCGTCGGCGCGCTTCATCTCGATGTGATGGATGGCCACTTCGTGCCGAATCTGACGTACGGCATGCCCCTGGTTGAGGCGGTGCGGCGTCTGACCTCGCTGGTCGTCGACGTACACCTGATGATCGACGATCCCGTGCAGTACGCCCCCCAGTTTCTCGCGGCGGGCGCGGATCGGCTGATCGTTCACCTCGAGACGCTGCCCGAGCCCCGTCCGTTGCTCTCCGAGCTCGCCGCGAGCGGCGCCGCCGTCGGACTGGCGATCAATCCCCCCACGCCCGTGAGCGCGGTGGTCGAATATCTCGACCTGTGCGACCATGTGCTCGTGATGAGCGTGATGCCGGGCTTTGGCGGGCAGTCGTTCGAGCGCGTCGCCCTCGACAAGATGCGCGAGTTGCGCGCGATCGCTCCGCCGGAACTGCTGATCGAGTGTGACGGGGGCGTGAATGAAGAAACCATCGGCGATTGTGCCGCCGCCGGGGGCGATCTGTTCGTTGTTGGTTCGGCGATTTTTCGACACCCTGATTACAAACCGCGCGTGGCGCATCTCACCCAGCTCGCCGCCGCGTCTATGACGAGTCGCTAGGACATCCATGGTGCAAATCGTTTTGATCCGGCCGGGAGCCACTGACTTCGACGAGCAGGGCCGCATCCAGGGAACGCTCGACATCCCGCTCAGCCCCCAGGGCAACGATGAAATGGCCCGCGTCATTGGCGAGTTGAAAGACAAGGGGGTCGAGGTGATCTACTGCTCTGATGCCGAGCCGGCCGGCGAATCGGCCGACGCGCTGGCCGCAGGGCTGGGGATCAAGGTCAAACGGCTCGATCACATGGAGAACCTCGATCACGGGCTCTGGCAGGGCATGCAGATCGAAGAGGTGAAGCGTAAGCACCCGAAGGTCTATCGCCAGTGGCAGGAGCAGCCCGAGAGCGTGCGTCCGCCCGAAGGCGAGACCGTGGCTGAAGTCGCCGAGCGGATCCGCCCCGCCGTGCAGCGGCTAATCAAGAAACACAAGCATGGTATGATCGGCCTGGTGGCCCCCGAGCCGCTGGCTTCGCTCGTGCGCCAGCAATTGAACGGGCAGAGTTTGGGAGACTTGTGGCGGGCGAGCGATTCCCACGGCGTGTGGGAGTTGATCTCGCTCGAGCCGCAAGGCGTTTCGGCCCATACCTGAGTTTCCGCGGCCTCGCGCCGCGTCGGAGCTGTCTTACGATGTCCAGCGACAACAACGAATCGCGCACGCGCACGACCCGGCAGCCCAAACGTGGCGTGCCCGAAGGGTTGTTTCAGCGTTGCCCCGGCTGCCAGGAAATCATCTTCCGCAAAGAGGTCGAACGTCGTCTCGGCGTCTGTCCCGAGTGCGACTATCACTGGTATGTGTCGGCGCGCGAACGCGTGCGGCAGGTCCTCGATGACGGGACCTTCGAAGAATGGGACGAGAACCTCGAACCGGGCGATCCGCTCGAATTCGTCGACGTGAAGCCGTACGCCCAGCGCATCGTGGCTGAACGGGCCCGGACCGGCTTGCGCGACGCCGTGGTCACCGGCACCGGCATGATTCGCGCCCGGCGTGTCGCCTTCGCCGTGACCGATTCCGCCTTTCTGATGGGCAGCATGGGTTCGGTTGTCGGCGAAAAGCTGACCCGCACCATCGAACGCGCCACGACGCAGAACCTGCCGTTGATCATCATCAGCGGATCGGGAGGGGGCGCCCGCATGCACGAAGGCATCCTCTCCTTGATGCAGATGGCCAAGGTATCGGCCGCGCTGGCGCGCTATCACGAGGCGGGGGGGCTGTATATCTCGGTGCTCACCAATCCCACGATGGGGGGCGTCGCGGCCAGCTTCGCCTCGCTGGGCGATCTCATGTTCGCCGAGCCCCGCGCGCTGGTCGGCTTTGCCGGTCCGCGCACGATCAAGGCCACGATTCGCCTCGAACTGCCCAAGGGATTTCAGACGAGCGAGTTCCTCCTCGAGCACGGCTTCATCGACCGCATCGTCAGCCGCGCCGATCTGAAGTCGGAGATTGCCCGGGCGATCGACTACTGCGGCAAGTAGCCCCGCCCCCTGGCAGACCGCGCCGCACTACCCCCTGCTGGCCCCTTCAACTACGATTGAAGTGCGCATCGCTGGCTGTCGCGGAATGGCTGGGGAGTTTTCTGCCCGATGAGTTTGCTCGATCGATTCATGACGGTGCTCTCCGGCGGCAAGTGCAACGTCAAGTCGCGCTTCGAGCTGCTGCGCGAGGCGATCTCGGGCACCATGTCGCAGACCTATCGCGCCCGCGACCGGCGCAACGATCAGATCGTCGCGCTCAAGATTCTTGATCCGCAAAAGCTGGCCGATCTCGAAGCACGCCTCCGTGGTCTCAATCGCCCCAAGGAAGGGGAGATTGCCATGTCGCTCGAGCATCCCAACATCGTCAAGACCTACGAGCACGGTCGGACGACGAAGGGCGAGCAGTACCTGGTGATGGAGTTCATCGAAGGCCCCGGGCTGAACTCGCTCATCATCGGCCGCAACGACGAGGTGCTCGATGGCATCCGCGTCGAGTTGATCAAGCAGATCGCGCAGGCGATTGCCGCGGTACACAAGGCGGGCTACATCCATCGCGATATCTGCCCGCGCAACTTGATGATCGATCCGAACGGCGGCGTGCTCAAGCTCATCGACTTCGGTCTCACCGTGCCCGCCACTCCCGAGTTCATGCAGCCGGGCAATCGTACCGGGACCCCCAACTACATGGCTCCCGAACTGGTGAAACGGCAGAAGACCGACCAGCGGCTCGACGTGTTCGCCTTCGGCGTCACGGCCTACGAGCTGTGTACTTATGAACTGCCGTGGGATCGCGGCACCACGGGACAGGCCGCCATGGGACACGCCCAGCGTCCCGCGACCGAGATCTTCAAATACCGGCCGCAGATCAACAAACGACTGGCCGAGGCGATCCACAGTTGCCTGCGACGCGAGCCGGACAAACGGTGTCCCTCGATGGAGCACTTTCTGAAAATGGTGCAGAAAGTGGAAAGTGAGGACGAGGGGTAGGCGTGCAGAATGTAGATCTCGACGCCGAATGTTGACCGGTGGGCAGCATGATGCCAGGGTCGCAGAGATGAGTGACGAACCCTACCGTCATAAGGAATTGGAGGACACCGCGCTCCCCGCGCGCATTTGTCCGAAATGCCATCAGCACATTCCTGAATTTGTCGAGTTGTCTGACGCGGATCGGCAGCGTATCGTCTCGTTAATTCGAAACGGTCGGAAGATGATGGCGATGCAGGAACTTCGAGCGTCCACTGGTTGCTCAATCGCCTTGGCAAAACTCTGGGTACTGCATGAAGGGCGGCCTGACACCCAGGGCACAACCAGTCCGTGTCCTTATTGCGGCCAGCCGCTCCGAACGGCGCTGGCCATGCAATGTCTACACTGCCAAATGGACTGGCATGATCCTGCCCGTCCAAAACGACTTGGCCAGTAGGAGTCTGACACATTCACAGACGGCGAGCGCCGAACTCAACTTTTTAGGGGGCAATGTCCGTTGTTTGAACAACTCAGCGAAGCGGCCACGGCAATCAAACCCATCATCGATGTTGTTGCGGGCCTCGGGCTCGCCGCAATCTTTGGTGCTGCCTTGCTAGCAGTCGTGCGGCGTAATGCCCAACTCCGACAATGGCGCACTTCAAGGATGACCTCAACGACTGGGCCGAAAAACTGCTGCTGAAGCACGATCGCCATCCCAAAGAACTCACGGACGACGAATGGAAATCGGAGTGCGAGTCGATGCTCTACGATGCGCAGTTTACCCCATCTGAGATTACACAGATTCTGGACTTGGCTATAATCGTGGCCAAGTCGACTACCGTCGATCTGCTGGACTATCGCGAACGGTAAGGAAGGCGATCATGCCCGACGCGTCTTACTCCACGGAACAGGAAGCCGTCGCCTCGCGCGAACGCGCACAGCAGGCGCGGTTCGCCTCGAAGAGAACAAAGTCGGTAGCTTTAACAGCGATTGGTGCGATTCTCGCTGTCGTCTTACCGATGGTTGGGCTTTGGATCTTGGCCCTCAGTGCGCTGTTTGTCGCATTGATCGGCCTCTCGAACTACTTCGCGGCGAACGGTCATCTGCATCACCTGCAAAGACGCGAGCGATATCGACGAAGACTCGCTCGTGATTTCTCAAAACTTCGACCGGATGGCCCCACACGCCGCGACTCTCTCGATCCAAGTGGCGTGCCGACAGGCTGATTCGCCGCCCGGCACCTGCCTCGCTGAGTTCGGGGTCAGCGTCGATTCGGTTTTTAACATGCCACGCAAAAAGAAGCCGTCTGTCGAAGCACGAATTGTCGCAGGCTTACAAAGCGTTGCCGATGCCCTGGAAAAGGGAGAACGGCTAGAGGATCGCTTCAACTGCCGCACCGTTCGTCTGAACATCGAATCCGTGGCCTATACCCCCGATCGCGTCAAGTCGGTGCGAGACATGTTGGGGCTCAGTCAGGCCCTGTTCGCTCAGTTCCCTGGGCGTATCAACCAACAGTGTTCAGGCGTGGGAGCAAGGTGACCGAGCTCCCTCGCCTCTGGCATGCCGCTTCATGGACGAGATCGCACACGCCCCGGCCGCTTTCCGCAGACGCTTCTTGAGCTTGACGAGCCAGTAAGCGGGGCGAGGCCGCGCTCCGAATCTTCGGCCGGTGCTGACAGCCTAACTTATTTATGGATCAATGGTTGTGGTGCCATTGGTGCGCCCCGAGTTCCTTGAGAGAACATGCCGAGGGAGCGATTGACCACCCGCGCCGGCGCGGGTAGCATGAGTCGCTTATCGCCTTGAACGGCCCAAGGCGGTATGGCGCTTTCCTTTAGCGTCGCAATCATCTGGCCGGATGTCCGCTCAGAACGCCGGACGCCCCTCGGATGCCACGCATCCGACACGGGCCAAGAGCCGGTGTGCCTATGACGAGGAGTTTCCCTTGGCGAACGTATTGGCGAAGGAGTTGATCGAGGCTGGCGTCCACTTTGGCCACCGTGCCAGCCGCTGGAACCCGAAGATGGCCCCGTACATCTTTGGCCGGCGCAACCTGATTCACATCATCGACGTGCGCGAGACGATCCGCGGCCTGTTGCGGGCGCGTAAGTATCTCTCGCAGGTCGCCTCGGCCGGCAGTCTGGTGTTGTTTGTCGGCACCAAGAAGCAAGCCGCCGAAACGATCCAGCGCGAGGCCGCGCGTTGCAACATGCCCTACGTCAGCGAGCGCTGGCTGGGGGGCACGCTCACGAACTTCCGCACGATTCGCAGCCGCCTGGCCCGTCTCGAACAGCTCGACGAGTTGATGTCGAGCGGTCAGATCTCGGTCTACTCGAAGAAGATGCAGTCGGCGCTCACGCGCGAGCACCGCAAGATGCTGCGCAACCTGAACGGCATGCGTACGCTCAACCGCCTGCCCGAATGCCTGGTGATCATCGATCCTCGCAAAGAGCACAACGCCGTGCGCGAGGCTCGCAAGCTGGGCGTGACAACCTTGGCCTTGATTGATACCGATTGCGATCCCGATCTGGTGGATCTGCCCATCCCCGGCAATGACGACAGCATTCGCTCGATCGAGCTGGTCGTGCGTCATCTGGCCGATGCGATCATCGAAGGGAACGCCAACCGGGGTGAAGCGGCAGCGACCCACGCCAAGGCCTACTCGAGCGAGCCGGCCGAAAACGGCGAGGACAAGGACTAACCCGTACCTGCCCGACGGACGAAGCGCCCCGCGCCTCGCGCATTTTCGGCGGTAGCGATCCGCGCGATCGATCCGCCGTCCTGGCCTGGAGGCGAGCGTCGTCCGTTTCCACCTACAAGAGCGCCTAGCGCAAGGGAGATATTGGAACCATGGCAGAGATTTCTGCAGCAGCGGTCAAGTCGCTCCGCGACAAGACCGGCTTGCCGATGATGGAGTGTAAAGAGGCCTTGAAGGAGACCGGTGGCGATCAAGTCGCCGCGCAGGAGTTGCTCCGCAAGAAGGGCCTGAAGACGATGGAAAGCCGCGCCGGCCGCGCCACCGAATTCGGCCGCATGGGCGTCTACGTCGACTTCGACAAGCAGGTCGGCGCCATGGTCGAGCTGCGCTGCGAAAGCGCTCCCGTGGTGACGAACGACGAGTTCAAGCAGTTGGCTTCCGACCTGGCCAGGCAACTCGCCACCGGTCCCGGCGCCAAAACTCCCGACGACCTGCTCGCGCAGCCGTCGCCGAGCAATCCGCAGACGACGCTCAAGGCTCAATTGGATGACCTGACGAATCGCATTCGCGAGGTGTTCCAGGTCACCCAGATTGCGCGCATCGACGGCCCGACGGGGGGCTATGCCCACCACACGGGCACGAACGGCGTCCTCGTCGAGCTCGAAGGGGGCAATCAACAGTTGGCCAACGACATCAGCATGCACGTCGCGGCCATGCGGCCCGACGTCGTCTCGATCGAGGATCTCGATCCAGCCGTGGTGGCCAAGGAGAAGGAGATTCTCTCCGAAGCCGCTCGTGCCGAAGGCAAGCCAGAGAACATCATCGGCAAGATGGTCGAAGGCCGCCTGCGCAACTACTACGCCGAGCGCGTGCTGAACGAGCAGCCTTACGTGAAGGACGACAAGCAGACGGTGGCCAAGTTCGCCGCCGCCCAGGGGGGCAAGATCCGTCGCTTCATCCACTGGAAGCTTGGCAAGTAGTGCGGGGTACGTTCGACCCGGGGCGCGGATACCGACGGCGGGCGGTGCAGAAGGGATCAAGTCATCATGGCCGATACCACGACCGCTGACCGAACGCGTCCACGCCGCGTCGTGCTGAAGATCTCGGGCGAGAGCTTCAGCCAGGCGGGCGAACGGGGCATCAGCATGCCCGAGGTCTCGCTCATCGCCGAGCAGACGCGTCGGGCGGCCGAGCGCGGCGCGGAGATGGCCATCGTCATCGGCGGCGGCAATATCTTGCGCGGCGCGCAGTTCACCTCGAGCAGCTCGAGCATCCAGGAGGCGACGGCCCACTACATGGGCATGCTTGCCACCGTGATGAACGGGCTGGCCCTGCAGGATGCGCTCGAATCGATCGGCTGTGCGACGCGGCTACTCACCGCCATCCGCATGGATGGCGTGGCCGAGCCGTACATCCGCCGGCGCGCGCGGCGCCACCTGGAGAAAGGTCGCATCATCATCCTGGCGGCCGGCACCGGCAGTCCCTTCGTCACCACCGACACCGCCGCCGCGCAGCGGGCGCTCGAGCTCGAGGCCGACGTCCTGCTCAAGGCGACCCGCGTCGATGGTGTCTACAGCGACGATCCGGAAAAGAACCCGCACGCCGTGCTCTACAGCGAGTTGACCTATCACACCGTGCAGCAGCAGAACCTGCGGGTAATGGACTCGACCGCGATTGCCCAGTGCATGGAGCACGACATGCCGATCCTGGTGTTCAATTACAAGAAAGAAGGCAACATCGAGCGTGCCGTGCATGGCGAAAAGGTCGGCACGCTGATTACCAGCCGTGCGGCGTCCGAATTGGCCGCCGGCGGAAGGGCAACCTCATGAGCGCTGAAGAAATTCTGTTCGACGTCGAAGAACGCATGGAAAAGGCCCTGGGCGTGCTCAGGCATGCCATGACGGGCATCCGCACGGGGCGCGCCAATCCGGGGCTCGTCGATGGCCTCCGCGTCGAGGCGTACGGCTCTCCCACGCCGATTAAGCAACTCGCTTCGGTCGGCTGCCCCGAGCCTTCGCAGATCGTCATCCGGCCGTTCGATCCCGGCACGCTCAAGGATATCGAGAAGGCGATCCAGGCCAGCGGGCTCGGCTTCAACCCGATGAACGACGGCCGCGTGATCCGCCTGAACATTCCTCCCTTGTCGACCGAAGTTCGCCGCAAGATGGTGGCGCGCATCAAGGACCTGACCGAAGAGGCCAAGGTGGCCGTGCGCAACATCCGACGCGACGGCAACAAGCTGGCCGATCAGGAGCAAAAAGACAAGCTCATGACCGAGGACGAGTGCGAATCGGTCAAGGAAGAGATCCAGGAGCTCACGAAGAAGTTCGAGAACCAGGCCTCGGATCTGGCACGCCAGAAAGAGGTCGAGGTCATGGAAGACTGAGCGAGCGGCGCCTTGCGCCATCGCCGGCCGCAGGGCGGTTGGCAAACCATGCTGCCGGCGCTTCACCCGTGCGGATGAAGATTCTGTTCGCTCGACTTGCATTCGTGTCGATTCTCGGACAGGCTGGCAATCTGTGCGGTGAGAGTCATCCCATCTGAATCCAGGCTACCTGCTGTCATGCGCTCGAACTTTCGATCTGTCTTGGTCGTTGCTTGGCTGGCGTTCGCCGTGGTGGCCGTCCAGGCCCAGGCCGCCGATCGTGTCGCCTCGGCGTCCGCTTCGCTGGTCGAGGCCGATCGCATCCTGGTGATTGCGCACCGGGGCGATAGCGCCGCGTACCCCGAGAACACATTGCCGGCCTTCGAGTCGGCGGTCAAGGTCGGGGCCGATCTCGTCGAGCTCGACTATCACCACACGGCCGACGCCGTGCCCATCGTGCTGCACGATCCGACGCTCGATCGCACGACCAACGCCCGAGATAAATTTGGCGTCAAGGGGCTTCTGATCAGCAAGCGCACGCTCGAGGAGCTCGCGGGGCTGGATGCAGGATTGTGGAAGGGGGAGCAGTTTGCCGGAGCGCGGCTGCCGACGCTCGACGATGCGGTCACCGCGATTCAAGCCGGTTCGATGACCCTGATCGAGCGCAAGGCGGGGGACGCCAAGACGTGCGTCGATTACCTGCGTGCCAAGGGACTGCTGAACAATGTCGTCGTGCAGGCGTTCGACTGGAACTATGTGACCGATTGTCACAAGCTGGCCCCCGAGTTGGCCCTGGCGGCACTCGGCCGCGACGAGATTACCGGCAAGCGGCTCGACCTGATCGAAAAGACCGGCGCCAGGATCGCGGCCTGGCACGAGGCCTCGCTCTCGTCCGAATCGATCGGCCGCATCCACAACCGTGGCCTCAAGGCTTGGGCCTACACGGTCGACCATCCGCAGCGCGTGCAGGAGCTCATCGACCTGGGCATCGACGGCATCATCACGAACAAGCCGGCTGACGTGAAGCGGATTCTCGCCGAGCAAGCTGGCCGCTAAGTCGCACGTTTTCCGGCTATTTTCCCACTCAAATTGCCCGAGAGCGAAGCGAGGTTGGCCGCCTCCGGCAGCTTGGCATATCATGGTGTCTAGGGAACATCGGGCAACGTTCCTAATCCCACCGGTGAAGATGGCTCGGGCAACACCTCCTGCCTGACGCGGCCCATGACGATTTCCCGCCTCCTTGCGCCCCTCTGCTTTGCGTTCGCGCTTTCGTTGGCTAGCGGCGTTCTGACCGCTGGCGAGCCAGCCGCCGAGGCGACTGCGCCGCTCGATGCGGCGCCGTCCGACGCGGCAACGGCGCCAGTCTCCGAACAGCAAATCGCAACGTTGCTCTCGCAGCTCGACTCCGAAAATTTCGCGGTGCGCGAGGATGCCGCCCGGCGGCTTGGCGAGTTGGCGTCCCTTCCTCGATACCTCGCTGCCCTGGCTGCGAATTTGCGTCGCGTTTCGCTCGATCCGGCGACGTCGTTCGAGGTGCGCACGCGGATCGCCCCCATCCTCGAACAATTGCGGGCGGAACCGTCCAGCGGCAAGAACGCTCTGCCAGCGCAGCAGGGAGAAGCCCCCACGCCCGAAGAGATCGACCGACTGGCCGCGGCGCTGACCGATGACGAGTACGGAGTGCGTGTCGGTGCGATAGCACGCTTCGACTGGCTGCTGCGGCATCGCGAGAACGTGCCCCAGATTTATGCCACGCTCAAGCGGCGCATGGCCGATCCCACGCTCGGTGAGTCGGGGCGTCGCGATATCGCGCCGGTGCTCGAGCGCGCCCGCGGCGCCTGGCTGCTGGGGCCCGATGACGAGGCGGTGCTCGGTCCGGTGTCCGACGAACAGATGGTGGCTTGGATCGATCTGCTCGCCATGCCCTTGGCGGCCGATCGCGACGATCGCCGTCGCGCGCAACGGCGCCAGGCCGAGCAGGAAGTGCTCGACCTGCTGGCGCGAGCTGCCTACGTGAACAAGGTCGCGCAAGCACTCGGCGAGCGACTCGCCAAGCCCGGGCTGACCGACGATGCCCTCCAGCGAATCGAGAATCTGCTGCACTGGACGAAACCCGCTCTGGTGGCGGAGTTCTGGTTCGTCGATCCTTCGGCCGGTAACACTTCGACGGGCGAACTGCGACACGGCGGCGTCCAGTATCTGCTAGTCGGAGTGCCCAGCCTGGGCGAAGGGGCCGAACGCCCCAGTCACTTCGACCGCATCGACGATCGCGAGGCGCACTGCGTGAGCGGCAATGCACTTTCCGAAGGGAACTATCCCGTGGGGGTGCTGTTTCCTCATCCGCAGCAGGAGAGTGCGTTTTTTCATTTAGTGAATCTTCCCGCACCGCGCCGCCGTATGGCGTACGAGCACTATCTGCGTACCGATGAGGAGCAGCGTGCGCGCGACCTCAGTCGCCGTACGCTCGAGGCCATCGCCGCGCGCAAGTCGCCGTTGCAGCCGTCCGAGATTCTCATGCTGGGCGCCGTCGATCGTGAGGAATTCTCGCGTTTTGTCGGGCCCTATTTCATGGCCGTCGACGACACTCCCTTCGAGATTGAGTTGGCGGCTAACACGCCGGCCGGGCAGACGAGTCGTCATGGTCTGATCTGCTTGATGCTGGCGGACCGCGGCACGCCAACGGCCATTCCCGGATTGCTTAAGGCGATCGAGGCCAAACGCATTCTTCCGCCCACCCCGGGCGGGCCCTGCGACATGCCGTGGATCGCCGCGTTGGCCATTGCCAGTCGCGTGCAGGAGCGCCGCGAATGGCCCGATGTCGACGACTGGCTCGCCAGCCTCGTCCCGCGCACGGAGCCACTCGTGCTCCCGCGTCGCAACGTCAAGCCGGAGGAAATCAACAGCGAGGACGATGCCCCCGAGATCGGCGAAATGTATCCCGACCTGGGAGCGACGGCCGCAGCCATCCTGCTGCGTCGCCATGGCATTGCGCCGAGCGTCTACGGCCTCGAACCGATCGGCCGGCAGTTGCTCATTCACGTCGGATGCCAGGGGCACCGTTTTACGCAAGCCCACCAGCGTGAGGCCCTGCTCGAATGGTGGGGCGACCGGCAGACCGCCCCCTCGGCGACCAGTGCTGCCACTGCTTCGCCGCGACGTTAATCGGTCGGCGGAGGCAAGTCCTCGCTGGGCGTCGCGGCAAGCTCTCTGGCCAGCCGCAAGAATCTTATCGCCAACCAGACCGAGAGTGGGAAGCAGGCGAGGCTCGTCAGGCCGAACGTCAGTGGGACGATCTGGCCACTGCGCCACGAAACGGGCCAGTCGACCGAGTACGTCAGCCACGTGCCCACGGTGAAATTGACGCTGCTAAACATCGTAAAGGTCGCCACGGCGAACCAGACTCGCGCGAGGCTGGGACGTGCCGGTTTCACCTCCGGAGCTTGCGGCGATTCGTAGGGGTTCGTCGTCATGGCAGGTATCGTAACCGATCCCCGCGGATGCCTGTCGTCGACGAGGTCCTGGCCCGGCATCGGCCGGCGGCAGCATGCTCGCCACCGGCAATTCGTTCGAGTACCATCGTGTGGGGTATTCGAGGGTTGTTTCCCGTTCGTGAGCCGGGAATTATCCACCCCATCCGCAGTTCAGCACACCATCACTCCACCCACGCATCGCAAGGCGCAGGCGGTACATCTATGCGATTTCGAGTCGGGCGTTTCATGCCCCTGTCGTTGATTCTGGCAATGGCGTTCCCCGCCCTGCTCTTGGCCGCCGATCCGCCGGAGGGGATCGCCCCGATCGACGACGACGGCAAACGGCTGAATCTCGATTTCGAGTCGGGCACGCTCGAAGGTTGGGTCGCGCAGGGCGATGCGTTCAAAGGCCAGCCCGTGCGCGGCGATACGGTCCATGCTCGCCGTGGCGACTCGCACAGCCGCCACGAGGGAGATTTCTGGATCGGCACGTTTGAAGTCGCCGGCGATCGTCCGCGCGGCACGTTGACCTCGGCCACCTTCAAGGTGACGCACCCGTTCGCCAGCTTTCTGGTAGGTGGTGGACAGAATGCGAACGCCTCGCGCGTCGAGCTCGTGAGCGCGAAGGACAAGACCGTCTTGTTCCAGGCCTCGGGCGAAGACGCCGAAGACATGCGTCCCGCCGTGGCCGATCTCGGCCAGCACGTGGGCGAGGAGATCTTCATCCGTCTGGTCGACAATTCAGGCGGCGGCTGGGGACACATCAACTTCGATCATTTCCGCTTTCATGCCTCGAAGCCCAGCTTTCCGGGACGCGAACGCGCCGGCACGCTCGACGTGATCGCCAACGCGGGCCTGTCGCCGGAAGAGGCCGCCCTCGCAATGACCGTGCCCGAGGGCTTCCGCGTGCAGCTTTTCGCGGGCGAACCGGACGTGCATCAGCCGATCGCGATGGCGATCGACGATCGTGGCCGCCTGTGGGTGGCCGAGGCCTACGGATACCCGCAGCGTGTCAAGGATGACAAGGCGGCGGACCGGATTCTTATCTTCGAGGATAGCGACGGCGACGGGCACTTCGACTCGAAGAAGGTCTTTGCCGACAAGTTGAACCTGGTCAGTGGTTTGGAGCTTGGCTTTGGTGGCGTGTGGGTCGGCTCGGCGCCGCATTTGTTGTTCATTCCCGACGCCGATGGCGACGACGTTCCCGACGGCCCGCCGCAGATCCTGCTCGATGGCTGGGGCTATCAAGACACGCACGAAACGCTGAACGCCTTCACCTGGGGCCCCGACGGCTGGCTCTATGGTTGCCACGGCGTGTTTACGCATTCGCTGGTCGGCAAGCCCGACACGCCCAAGGGAAAACGCACGCCGATCAACGCGGGCATTTGGCGCTATCATCCCACGCGGCACGAGTTCGAGGTCTTTGCCCACGGCACGAGCAACCCTTGGGGGGTCGATTTCGACGAACATGGCCAGGCGGTCTGCACGGCCTGCGTGATTCCCCACCTCTTCCACATCATCCAAGGGGCGCGCTATCACCGTCAGGCCGGGCAGCACTTCGAGCGTTACACCTACGACGACATCAAGACCGTGGCCGACCACGTACACTGGCTTGGCGAACGACCCCACGCCGGCAACAACCGTTCCGATGCCGCGGGGGGCGGTCACGCGCACGCCGGGGCGATGATCTACCAGGGGGGCGCCTGGCCCGAGGAATATCGCGGCCGCATCTTCATGAACAATATCCACGGCGCGCGGATCAATACCGACATTCTCGAGCCGCGCGGCTCGGGATTGGTCGGTCACCACGGGCCCGACTTCTGTCTGGCCAACGACAGTTGGTCGCAGATCCTGAATTTGTATTACGGTCCCGATGGCCAGGCCTACATGATCGACTGGTACGACAACAATCAGTGCCATCGGCTCGAGATCGACGTACACGACCGTTCGAATGGCCGCATCTTCAAGATCGTCTACGGCGATCCTCAACCCGTCGCAGTCGATCTCAAGAAGCTCGACAACGCGGTGCTGGTCGGTCTGCTGACGCACGAGAACGACTGGTACGTGCGCCATGCTCGCCGTTTGCTGCAAGAGCGCGCGCAGGCCGGCCAGGTCGATGCCGCCTCGCAGAACAAGCTGATGGAGCTGGCGTTGGCCCATCCCGACGAGACTCGCCGTCTGCGGGCATTGTGGGCCTTGCACGCCGTGGGGGGCGTCACTCCCACGCGTGTGGCGCAACTGCTCGACAACGATAGTCCTTTCGTCCGCGCCTGGACGATCCAGTTGGCGCTCGAGCAATCGCCCCCGGACGAGGCGTTGCTCGCGCGACTGGTAAGGATGGCCCGCGCGGACGATTCCCCCGTCGTGCGGCTCTATCTTGCCTCGGCGGCGCAGAAGGTGGCCATCGACAAGCGGTCTGAATTGGTGCAGGCGCTGGTGGCGCATGGCGAGGATGCCGGCGATCACAATCTGCCGCTGATGTATTGGTACGCGGCCGAGCCGCTTGCCGAGCCCGACATGAGCCAGGCCTTGGCCGTGGCCAGCGACGGCAAGATTCCGCTCGTGCTCGAGTTCATGGTCCGCCGCGTCGGGGCGATCGGCACGCCGCGGGCGCTCGACACGCTCGTGGCCGGGCTCGCTGCCTGCGACGACGACGAAGCGCGGCAACTCGTTTACGTGCGCGGCATCAACGAGGCCCTCAAGGGGCGGCGCCGCGTCGACATGCCCCAGGGGTGGTCGGAGGTGGCCCAGTGGCTCATGGCCAGCAAGTCGCCCGATCTGACTTCGCTCGTCGAGTCGCTGTCGGTGACGTTCGGCGATCCGGCCGCGCTCGCGCGCGTCCGCGAGTTGGTCGTCGACAGTACGGCCGATCTTCCCACACGCCGCGTGGCGCTGGCCACGCTCTTGGGAGCGAAGGATCCGGAGCTAGCCGGCGTGCTACAGAAGCTGCTCGCCGACGAGACGTTGCGGGCCGAGGCTTTGCGCGGGCTGGCCCTGTACGACGATCCGCTAACGGCCGAGGCGATCATCGCCGTCTATGCCAGGCTCACCCCGGCCGAACGCCGCGATGCGCTCAACACGCTGGCCGCGCGAGCGCCCTACACGCTCGCGCTGCTCGACGCGATCGCCGCCGGCAAAGTGGCCTCGTCCGATATCTCGGCCGATCTCGTGCGCCAGATGCGCAACTTGAAGCATGCCGACATCGATACCCGCCTGGGCGAAGTCTGGGGCACCGTGCGCGAGACGAGCGAGGACCGCGCGAAGCTCATCGCCGAGTACAAGCAGCGTCTCGAACGCAAGCCGGCGATCGAGCCCGACCCCACGCACGGCCGCGCGATCTTCGCCAAGACGTGCGCCCAGTGCCATGCCCTCTTTGGCGCCGGCGGAAAGGTGGGACCCGAGCTCACGGGCTCGAATCGTGCCAATCTCGAATACGTCCTCTCGAACGTGCTCGATCCCAGCGCCTTGATCTCGAAGGATTATACGGCCACGGTCATCGCGACCGACGACGGCCGCGTCGTGACCGGCATCGTGAAGCAGGAAAACGACCAGGCGGTAACGGTCGTGACGGCGAACGAGACGATCGTCATTCCCCAGGGGGAAATCGACCAGCGCGAGCTGAGCGCGCAGTCGATGATGCCCGATGACATCTTCAAGCCACTCTCGGACGATGACATTCGCGCCTTGATCGCCTACCTGGCGAGCCCCGCGCAGGTGCCCATGCTGGCCACCGCGGACAACGCGACGTCCCTCTTCAACGGCAAGGATCTGGCCGGTTGGAGCGGCGACACGTCTCTCTGGAGCGTCGAAGAGGGGGAACTGGTGGGCCGTAGCCAGGGGCTCGATCACAATGAGTTCCTGATGAGCGACCTCGCCGCAGGCGATTTCCGTTTGAAGCTCAAGGTGAAGCTCGTCAACAACGCCGGCAATAGCGGCATCCAGTTCCGCAGCGAGCCACTCGAGCACGGCGAGATGCGCGGCTATCAGGCCGATATCGGCGTCGGCTGGTGGGGCAAGCTGTACGAAGAGAACGGCCGCGGCCTGCTGTGGAAGGCCTCGGGCGAGAAGCACTTGAAGCCCGGCGAATGGAACGACTACGAAGTCGTCGCCGTGGGAGATCGCCTGCGCACCTATCTGAACGGCAAGCTGTGCGTCGATCTCGAAGATGCGCCGGGCGCCAAACGCGGCATCTTCGCCCTGCAACTGCACTCCGGCCCGGCGACCGAAGTGCGCTTCAAGGATTTTCAATTGGAGGTGGATCCCACGGTTGAGCTGGCTCGCGAATCGCAGGATAAGCCGGCCACGCGGGGAGGGGAGTAACGCAGGCGGACTTCCATTAGAAGTTTGATCCGGCTGCCACGCCGATACCAATCGCCGCCGCGACCACTGCGAAAATCAAGCCGCAGCAGATCACCATGGGCAAAAGCACTGCTGCCGTGGCTTTCATCCCAGAGATCTCTTGCGCCTTCATCAAGCCGATGATGTAAAAGACGATCCCCACGATGCCGCTGACGTACTGCCCACAAAACGGAATTGCGAGCAGTAACGACGAAGCACCACCGGCATAAGCGATCACGCGGAAGGTTGTTTCGTAAGGGAAGTTGGCCGCCCCCAGCAGCAGCAACATCAGGTGGTAGATGCCACTCCACAAGAAAGTGGCAATGACGACACCAATGGGAATAAAGACCATCATGGCCAGGGCCATGCCGACTCCCATGCCCGCCATCAGGCCTACCGCCTGAGCGTCAGCCTGACCTGCCTGCGCGCCGGTCATCACCAACTGCAGAAAGATCTGAGGAATGGTGCCGATGACACCACCGATGACGCCGCCAATCATGGCGAAGAGCAATGGTGCGCCAAAGCCTCCTTCGCGACGCATGTCGGCGAAGAGTACCATCGTGTTCGTGTAGGCCAGCGTCACCGTCTCGACGTAGCGCCCTACCAGGGGACGCTCGGTCTGTTCCCAGGGGGGGCCACTGCGGATGCCTCCCGCGGGCGAGAACGGGTCGGGACCCGACGACGCCAGCGGCGCTTGAAACGGGTTTTCGCCAGCCGGAAAACCAGTGGGACCACTCATGCCAGCTCCTTGGGCACGCCTGCCAGAACGAATCTTGTCGTCATCGCAAGAAAACCGGATGCCCTGGCATCCGATGGGGGCGCATCGTACGCCTCGCGCACCCGACGTGTCAACAATAGTTGGCGTCTAGTTGCGGGCCGGTGGCAGATTGAATCGCGCGCGAGAGGCTATCGCCCTTCGAACTTCGGCGCTCGCTTTTCCTTGAAGGCGCGCGGTCCTTCACGGGCGTCGCGCGTGGCGAAGACCGGCATGCCGATTTCCAATTCGCGTTCGAGCGACTGCACGTCGGGCAGACCCAGACAGGCCCGTACCGAGCGTCGAATCGCCTTCACCGCCAGCGGCCCGTTCGCGGCGATCGTGTCGGCGAGGGCCAGCGCCTTGTCGAGCACCTGCTCGCGCGGCACGACGTGATTCACGAAGCCCAACTCGTACGCGCGCCGCGCGTCGATGGGCGTGCCGGTGAGCATGATCTCGAGCGCCGCGGAGAGCGGAATCTGCCGCGGCAGCCGGGCCGTCGAACCGCCGATGGGGAACAAGCCCCAGACCGCTTCGCGCAGGCCGAACTGCGCCGTCTCGGCAGCCACGCGAATGTCGGTGCCGACGACGAACTCCATGCCGCCGGCCAGCGCCGCGCCGTTGATGGCGGCGATGATCGGCTTTTCCGGGTCGAAGTTGCGCAACAGTGCCCGCATCGAAAGCGTGGGATCCTGCACGACCTTTTGATCCCATTCATCTTCGGGCTGCCGGGCCCCGGTAATGAGCGGAATCAAACGCGCCAGATCGGCGCCCGAGCAAAACGCCCCCTCGCCCGCGCCGGTGACGATGGCCACACGAATCTCGTCGTCCGTGCGGACGGTTTCCCAGGCTTCGGCCAAACGCACGGCCACCTCGGGACTGATGGCGTTGTGTGCCTCGGGCCGGTTGAGCGTGATGAGCGCCACATGCCCGCGCTTTTCGAACAAGACGGCACTCATCGAGAATCTCCCCTGAGAAAGCGGTCCCTTGCGTCGTGTCGCTGTGCTTGTCCACCACTGCGGCGCGGACCTGGCACGCCGAGCTTGCGGATGCGGGCGCCAGGCTAACTGTCGAACCACTTCTTGATCGCGCGGACCGTGGTCGCGCGGCCGGCGCGGCCGATCGACGTCGTGAGCGGGATCTTTTTTGGACAGACCGCCACGCAGTTCTGCGCATTGCCGCAGATCTGGATGCCCCCTTCTTCCATCAGCGCGTCGAGACGCTCGCCCGCGTTGAGGCGCCCGGTCGGGTTGCTGTTGAAGAGCACCACCTGGCTGATGGCATGCGCGCCGACGAAGGCACTGTCGAAGGCCTGCTGCTGCCGAGTGGCGAAGTCGTCCTCCGACTCGTCGGCCCCCTGCGTGAGCTCGACCTTGGCGTATTGCGGACACGCCTCGAGGCAGCAACCACAGCTCATGCACTCGCTGAGCGGATAAGCCTGCCCCTGCTCAGCCTGCGATTGGCGCGGGCCGGGGCCCATGTCGTAGTAGCCGTCGACCGGGATCCACGCCTTGATCTTCTGCAAGGCGCGGAACAAGCGCGCCCGGGAAACCACCAAATCGCGCACGACCGGGAACTTGCTCATCGGACGCAGCTCGATTTCGTCGGGCTGCTCGGTCAGCAACTTGTCGACCAGCGCGCTGCACGCCTGGCGCGTGCGACCGTTGATCAGCATGGTGCAGGCGCCGCACACCTCTTCGAGGCAGTTACAGTCCCAGGCGACCGGGGCGACGTCGCGCCCATCGGCCGTATGGGCCTGCGCGGCGATGCGCTGCAGCACGCTGATGACGTTCATCTCCGGCTCGTGCTCGACGCGGTGGCGTTCCCAATAGCTCGCTTCGCCTGGGGCGTCTTGCCGCAGGATGCGCACCATGAAGGTGCGGGGCTGTTGGCTGGCATGGCCGTTTCCGTGACCGCTCGCGTGATGATCGCTCATGGAGAAATCCGCTCGCCTCGTACGCTAGGTTCTAACTGGTGACATCCACGATAGCCGCCGGCTCAGTTGGCCACCGCGGCCCGTACCGCACGCCCCGCCGACGCGCCATTGCCATCCGTGCCGTTTGCTTTGCGCGCCGCCTGGCGTGCCTTCCACGCCTCGTCGATCGCCTCGGCGCCGACCAGACCATACAGACGCGGCCGCGGCGGGATCAGCGACGTATCGACATCTTCATAGGCCAACTGCGGCTCGCCATCCGCACCCAGCGAGGCCACGGTCGACTTGCACCACTTGCGCGAATTGGCCTCGAACCGGTCGCACCACTCCTCGGCCTGACGGCGATGCTCCGCCGGATCGGTCGCCGTGAGCCCCGGCATGGCGAAGTCGGGCTTGAAATGAGCGCCGCGGCATTCGTCGCGCTCGAGCGCCCCCTTCAAAATCGTCTTCGCCAGCGGGAACATGTCGATGAGCGACTTCGTGAACACGACGTTCTGGTTCGTCCAGTTGCCGGTGTCCGACAGCGAGCAATGCTTCGCGCGCTCGGTCAGATCGTAAACCTGAGCCAGCGCCGCTTCGAGGTCTTTGTTGTAGCGGACGACCGTGGCGCCCTTGGTCATGACCTGCCCCAGCGTCTGATGTAGCAGATAGGGGTTTTCGCCGCCGCCGCTGCGCTTGAGCAGGCGGTCGTGAGCATCCTGGTGCTTCTGGCGAGCCGTCTCGTAGAGGCTCGACGGGCGATCGGCCGCTGTCTTCTTCGAGGCCTTGAGCAGCGTCTCGATCCCCGGCGCGGTAATCAAACCGCTGAAGATACAGCTCAACAGCGAGTTCGCTCCCAGGCGATTCGCCCCGTGGTACTGGTAGTCGCACTCGCCGATGGCGTACAAGCCCGGGATGTTCGTCACCTGGTTGCGCGGCGATCCGACCACGAGCCCACCGCTGGCCGACTTTTCGTAATCGACCCATAGCCCCCCCATCGAGTAGTGGACGGCGGGGAAGATCTTCATCGGCACTTCGCGCGGGTCGACCCCCTGGAACTTCTCGTAGATATCGAGAATGCCTCCCAGCTTGCGATTCAGGGTCTCGCGCGGGATGTGGGTCACGTCGAGATAGACGCACTGCCGATCGTGCTCGACGCTCAATCCCTCGTAGGTGCAGACGGCAAAGATTTCGCGCGTGGCGATATCGCGCGGCACCAGGTTGCCGTACTTCGGATAACGCTCTTCGAGGAAGTAATAGCGTTCGCTGTCGGGAATGCTCTTCGGATCGCGCGTGTCCTGCGGCTTGCGTGGGACCCACACGCGCCCCCCTTCGCCGCGGGCGCTCTCGCTCATCAAGCGGAGCTTATCGGCGCCGGGAATGGCCGTTGGATGGACCTGGATGAACTCGCCGTTGCCGTACTTCGCGCCGGCCTGGAAGCAGCGGCTGGCGGCGCTGCCGGTGCAGACCATCGACATGGTCGAACGACCGTAGATCAAGCCGCAGCCCCCCGACGCCACGATGACGGCGTCGGCCGGGAAGGCGCGAATCTCCATCGTCGCCAAGTCTTGCGCGACGCAGCCGCAGCAGACGCCGTTCTCATCGAGCACGGGACCGAGGAAGTCCCAGAATTCGTACTTCGTCACCTTGCCGGCGACTTCCCAGCGGCGCACCTGCTCGTCGAGTGCGTAGAGCAACTGCTGGCCGGTCGTCGCGCCGGCAAAGGCGGTGCGCTTGAAGAGCGTGCCACCGAAGCGGCGCTGATCGCGGAAGCCCTCTTCGGTGCGGTTGAAGGGGACCCCGAGACGATCCATCAGGTCGATGATCTTCGGACCCCACTCGGTCATTTCCTTGACGGGGGGCTGATGCTGCAGGAAGTCACCGCCGTAGACGGTGTCGTCGAAGTGCAGCCATTCGTTATCGCCTTGCTGCCGTGTGAGGGAGTTGACGCTGTTGATGCCACCCTGGGCGCAAACGCTGTGCGAGCGCTTGACCGGAGTGAGGCTCATCAGGTCGACGTCGATGCCGAACTCGGCCAGCTTCATCGCGGCGGCCAGGCCAGCCAGTCCGCCCCCCACGATCATGACCCGTTGTTTCGCCATGAGGACTTTCTTTCTCGTGTTCGGAAGTCGCCCGCTGTGCTCGGGCGTGGGCGTGTGCTAGCGACTGGCGTCGGCGGTTTCGGTCCCGTCGTCCGCCTCTTCTTGTTCGAGGGCTTTGCGTTCCTCGTCGACTTCGGCCGCCGAGACCTCACCGGTCGCGACGCGGTGCTCGTTCAACTTGTTTTCGATGGCGAGCGAGTCTTCGAGATTGACGGTGATCATTCCATACAGGGCCCCCAGCCCCACGGCCGTCAGCGCGAGGCCCACGGCCAGCGCCAGGTAATTGGCGCGGTGTTGCGCGGCGGGGGTGGTCCATAGTCCCCAGGTGATGCCCATCGTCCACAGGCCATTCGCCAGGTGGTAGACGCAGGCCAGAATGCCAATGACATAGGCCAGTTGAATCAGCACCGAGGCCTGCAAGGCCTGGGCCGTCGAGCTGGTGGCGAACAGGACCTGGAACTGTCCCCCCCCCACCTCGGTCGCCAGCGGCTTGAACCAGCCGTGCAGGTGGAAGACGTGCCCCAGGATAAAGAACAGGGCAATCCAGGCCGTGATCCGCTGCAGCGTGTAGCGGTAGTTCTTCGCGTAGCGGTATTGGCTCGTGTTGGGGATCGCCCCCCGGGCAATCATCACGCCCACTACCGCGTGAAAGATCAGCGGCAGAAAGATGAACGTCCACTCGACCAACGGCAGGGCCTTGCCCAGGCTGTGGATCATGTCGACGCGGGTTTGAAAGGCCCGCGCCCCATCGAGCACGCTCGCGTTCGTGAGCAGGTGAACCACCATGAACGCCCCGACCGGCACCAGACCGCTCAGCGAATGCAATCGCCGGATCAGGAACTCGTGGCGCGCGAAAAACGAGGGCGAAGACGAACTTTCCACGGCGTGCCTTCCACTAATCCAGTCTACCGCGGTGGGTAGCGCCGCACGTCATCGCCACGCCGCCGAACACCAGGGCTCCATTGCCCAAGGACCGCGCGACGCGCGACGAATGCCTATTGCGAGGGGGGGCAACGAGTGCCGCTGCGAGGCGAAAGAGACTCGCCGCCGACCGGCGACAATCCGTTACTGCGCCTTAGTATAGGGGTCGTGCCTGGTCTGACAAGGAGACCCCAGCGGCGGCGGATTCCACCACCCGTTGCCGGACCGGGAGATTCGTCCGCACGAGCACGGCCACATCTTCGCAGCCAGCGGGTAGCGTGCTGCCTCGGTAGATCTGGTAATGCGCCGACTCCTGTTGCTCGAAGTGGGCCAGCAATGCTTGTTCGCTCGGCTGCTGGAGCCACAGGGCAACGACGTCGGGCTCGACCTCCGCGACGCGTCCCAGCGCTTCGCGGGGCGATGCGTCGGACGAAATGCCCTGATGCCGCGCCTGGGCGTAGTACCCCACGAGACGCTCCAGATTCTCGGAACAAAGGACCGTGCGATCCTCGCCGTAGTAGTGCCGGATCCACCGCCCGAGATCGGCCTTCAAGTGGCGGCTGCGATATTCGCTCGTCAAGGCGTCCGTGCAGCCGATCGCCCCGATCGCGGCCACCAGCAGGACCGTGCCGACCAGCACCGCGCGACGCGCGACGGGCGCGGTACGAGCGAGCCGGGCCCCCTGTTCCGCCAGCCAAACCACTCCCCCCCCGGCATACGGCAGACCCACCAGCACGATGAGCAGCATGTAGCGGGAGGTGATTTCGTGGTGCGTCCAGAAATAGATCCACACCGCCCCGAGATTCACCGCGGCCAGCATCCACAGGGGGAGTTGGTCGCGCAGAAAATGCTGGCGCCGCACGGCCCACAATCCGACGCCCATCGCCAGCACGTACAGCGGGTGGACCCCTTGCAGGAACGTATGCGCCATGCCCCAGCACATCACCTTGAGGCTGGGACGCTTGCTGGCATCTTCTGGAGTGAAGTTCTCGGTCGAAAGGGGCACGCGCGCGCCAGGCTTTGTCGCCGTCGCACCGTTATCAGACACGTGCGTTCCCTGCGCGGGAGTGGCGGTCTCGGCGCCGAAGGTCCAATTCACCGCCATGGCCAAATGATCGAAGCGTCCCCATTCCCAGCGGTGGTGTCCCGGAAAGCAACATACATTGATCGCCACCAGCCAGAGGGGAGTCATCGCCGCGGCCACACCAATCCTGGCGGCAACAGCCGGCCACGTCGCGCGTGCCGTACGATGGGCGATGGCCCACCACAGCAGCGGCACTACCAAAAACCATCCCTCGAACCGGATCAGGCCTGCCAGCGTCAGGCACGAGCCAACGATCGCGTACAACGCCAGGGTGTAACGCTCGGCCGAGGCCGCGACATGACCGAAGTAGAGAGTCGCTAGCAGCAAGAACCAGAACGTAGGGTCGCGAATGATCTCCGGGCTCCACTCGATCAACTCGGGCTGCACGGCGTAGAGCAGGCAGGCCACCACGGCGGCCCGTTCCCCAAACAGTCGCCGCGTGAACCCGAAAAGGGGGAGCACGGCGAGCGTCGCAAAGGCGAGACTCCACAAGCGACCGGCGGTCTCCCAATCGAGCCCCGCGTGATGCAGTCCAGCCAACACTAAGGGATAGGGGTTCAGTCCCAAGCGCGAGAGCCCCGCGGCATAGTCGCCACGTTCGAAGGCCTCGGCCCGTTCGATGAAGAAGGGGGCATCGGTACAGACCACCTGCCGAATCTGATGCATGGCGAGCCGCGGCGCGAACGCCGCCACGACTAGCACTGCCAGGAGCAGCGCTCGCGCGCGAGCCGTGGGCAAGGTTCCTCTCGCAAACGCTAGGGCTGGATGTGTTTCCATACGGAACGGCCCGTGGGAAATCGATCAGGGAGAGCGGCTGGCGAAGTGTAACCGTCTCGCGAGATCCTCCCGACCCCAGTTGTCGGCGGCCTGCCAAGTTGACAGTCCTTGCCCAAGGCTCGAACAAGCTCAATGCGACGCAGCTTTCCCAGTTTCTCTGGTTTGAGGGCGGTCTGCGTGCTATAAATAATGCTAGAGCAAGTGGTTAGTGCAATTTGCTCGGGAAAGTGATGAGGAGAACCAATCGTTTGGTATCCGAATTGCTTTCTTGCTCGATTGCCGTCAGGAAATTGCCATCCCCTCTGCCTCCTTCCGGCGGTGCCGGTTCGGGTAGTGGCATGCATATTCAACAGCCATCGATTCTCATTACCGACGACGACGCCAACTTCCGCGAGACGTTGCAGGAAGTCCTTGCGCCGCAGGGTTACCGCACCGTGCTGGCGAGCGATGGCGAAGAGGCGTTGCACATCGTCGAGCGGCAGCCGGTCGATTTGCTGCTGATGGACATGCACATGCCCAAGCTGACCGGGCTGGAGACGTTTCGCCGGATGCGTCAGGTGCGGGCCCTGTTGCCATGCATCCTCATGTCGGCCGCGGCCGACGAGAACCTGATGCGCGAAGCGCGCTCGATGCGGATCTTCCGCGTGTTGTGCAAGCCCATGAGCCGGCGGCAAATCACCGTCACCGTGCAGTTGGCGTTGCGACGCACGTACAACCTGCAACTCGGCGACCTGCACCGGCCCGAAAACCAAGCTGGCGAGTCGGAAGAGTAGCCGACTCGTCGTTCGCCCGTTTTCGTGCGGTAGCACCGTGGGCGGTGCTCCGACTTAGGTGCCTTCGGCCTGACCCAACTCGGGACGTTCTTCGTTCGATTCGGCAGGTGTGCTGCGACGCCGATCGCTGAGCGTGCCCGGTACGATCTGGGGACTGGGCGAAGTCTCTTCGATGATCTGCTTCAGCTCGTCGGCGTCGATGACTTCTTTTTCGATCAGCCGTTGTGCCATCGCTTCGAGCGAGGTCCGCCGCGCGGCGACGATGTGCCGCACCTTGCTGATTGCCTCGTCGATGATGCGTTTCACCTCCTGATCGATTTCGCGGGCGGTGTGCTCGCTGTGGCTGCGCTCGCGCGGCCAGTCGCCGCTGCCTGCCAGGAAGGGAGAACGGCCGCTTTCGCGATAATTGACACGTCCCAGCCGGCTCATGCCGTAGTCCATCACCATGCTGCGGGCCATCTCGCTGGCACGCTCGAGGTCGTTCTGGGCGCCGGTCGAAACGTCGTTGAAGACCAGTTCTTCGGTGATCGTGCCGGCCAGCAGTACCTGGATGCGGCTTTCCAACTCGCCTTGTGTCATCAGGTAGCGATCCCCTTCGGGCCGCTGCAGCATGTAGCCCAGCGCCCCCATGCCGCGGGGAATGATCGAGACTTTGTGTACCGGGTCCGTATTCGGCAGGCTGTAGGCCACCAATGCGTGACCGCTTTCGTGGTACGCCACGCGCTGCTTTTCGTCCTGGTGCATGACGCGCTGCTTCTTTTCGAGCCCCGCGGTCACGCGTTCCACGCCGTCGTTGAACTCTTCCATGCCCACGGTGCTCTTTCCCTTGCGGGCGGCGAGCAGGGCCGCTTCATTGACCAGGTTCGCCAGATCGGCGCCGACGAAGCCCGACGTGATGCCGGCGACTTCTTTCAAATTCACCTTGTCGCTCAGCTTCACGTTTTGCACGTGAACCTTGAGGATCGCCTCGCGGCCGCGAATATCGGGGCGATCGACGAGCACGTGCCGGTCGAAGCGGCCCGGTCGCAAGAGGGCCGGATCGAGCGTCTCGGGCCGGTTCGTGGCCGCCATGACGATCACGCCGCTGTTCGAGTCGAAGCCGTCCATCTCGACGAGCAAGGCGTTCAGCGTCTGCTCGCGCTCGTCGTGACCGCCGACCACGCTCGATCCGCGCGTCTTGCCCAACGCGTCGAGCTCGTCGATGAAGATGATGCAGGGGGCTTTGGCTTCGGCCTGTTGGAACATGTCGCGGACGCGCGCGGCCCCCACGCCGACGAACATCTCGACGAAGTCGGAGCCCGACAGGCTGAAGAAGGGCACTCCCGCCTCGCCGGCGATCGCCTTGGCCAACAGCGTCTTGCCCGTGCCTGGCGGGCCGACCAGCAGCACTCCCTTGGGAATGCGACCGCCGAGTATCTGGTATTTCTCGGGCGTGCGGAGAAACTCGACCACCTCGCGCAGCTCTTCCACGGCCTCGTCGATGCCGGCGACGTCCTCGAACGTGACGCCGATGTCTTCCTGGGCGTACATCTTGCCGCGGCTGCGACCGAAGGCCATGGGCGAGCCCGCCCCCCCCAGCCGCCGCATGATGAAGACCAGCATCAACAACAGCAGACCGGTGGTGAGCAGCACCGGGGTATAGAGCTTCCACCAGGGGGCGGCGTCTTCCGCGCGGTACTTGAAGCCGTGCTCTTCGAGCAGGCGGCGCAGCTCGCCGTTGTCTTCCTCGAGCCCCAGGCGCGCCGTGCGGAAGGGGGTCTTCTCGCGGGGGGTGTCGCGCGGGTCGCCGGAAACAATCTTGTACGTGACTGTGCCCGTCACTTCGGACGGAGCCACTTTCACATTTTCGAGATTCTTGTACTCGACCTGGCGCGGCGTGGTGCCGTGCATTTCGGTGGCGGTGAGCGCGTGGTCTTGGGTGTCGCCGGGACCCTTCTTAATCAGCGCGATCAGGTCGCTGTAGATGATCTCGGTGTCCGTGCGGCTGGTGAGCAGATTCACGAGAAACAGGGTGACCACCCCCAGAATCAGCAGGTACCAGACGACGTTGTTGCCCTGTTGGGTCGGTTTCTTCGATTCCCCCGGCTTGCGCGGGGCAGGTTGATCATTCTTCATGCGCTGAGGCTTTCGAGATCTCGATTTCAAGAAGGGAGCTGCCGTAGCGAGCAGCGCGTGGTGGGCAACTTGGAGCGGCCGGACAAAGGCAGAGGCCAGCCAAGGAGCGTACGGCCCCCGATACTAGTACGACGTAATAGTATGGCGTATGGTTTTTTCCGACAACGATACGGCAGATTTCTTTGGCTGGCGTCGCTCGCAACGGACGAAGCTCGCTTGTCCCCCCTGGCGGACCCCCCTAGAATGCGCTGCGTCTGGCTCGAACCTTAACGCGCCCTTGCCATTGCGCCGCGCGACGAGGGATCGCAGGCCGGCAAAAATCGCCCCTCTTTTCGGCCGCGTGGCGAACGTCGTCCGCCGATCTCGCCGCGCCGTTCGTAGAAAGTTGATCCACCGCGGGATGGCGATGGGCCGATTGTAGCGGCAGGCCGTGGTAGACTTTTGGGTTCCCCCTGCCCATTTTCGCCCCAAGAACACGCCCCGCGGCAGCGAATGAACGTTTTGCGAAACGCCCCGGGCGTGCCCCGGTGCTGTCGGTAGTGGGGGTAGTGACACCGTACGGAAGGTGTCGAGGATTCGCCTCTCCAATGGATTATCCCGTGACCAACGTCGCTGTGCTGGGATCAACGGGCAGTATCGGTCGCAGCACGCTCGACGTGATCGCCGGCTCGCAGGGCGAACTCCGCGCCGTGGGTCTCTCGGGGCATCGCCGTTGCGAGTTGCTGGCCCAGCAGGCGGCGCGACATCGTCCCCGCTGGATCGCCGTCTGCGATGGCGACGCGGCGGCCGAGGCCGACTGGTCCTCGCTTCCGCCGGGCACTCATCTGCATGTGGGGGCCGAACAGCTCGAACGTCTGGCGGCCGACGATGAGGTCGATGTCGTCGTGGCGGCCATCGTCGGCAGCGCCGGACTGCGCAGCACCTGGGCCGCGCTCGAGGCCGGCAAGTCGGTCGCCCTGGCGAACAAAGAAACCATGGTCGTGGCCGGACCGCTGGTGACAGAATTGGCCAGTCGGCGCGGCGCCCGGATCGTGCCGGTGGACAGCGAGCACAGTGCGGTTTTTCAGGCGTTGCAGGCCGGACGGCGCGACGAGGTGCGCCGCATCGTGCTCACCGCCAGCGGGGGACCCTTCCGCCGCCACTCGCGGGAACAATTGGCCACGGTCACCGTGGCCGAAGCACTGGCCCACCCCACCTGGGAGATGGGGCCCAAGATCACGATCGACTCGGCTACGATGATGAACAAGGCGCTCGAGATCGTCGAAGCCCGCTGGCTGTTCGATCTACGCCCCGAGCAGATCGAGGTGGTGGTCCACCCGCAGTCGATCGTCCACTCGTTCGTCGAATTCGTCGATGGCTCGCTGGTGGCGCAGCTTGGCCAGCCCGACATGCGCCTGCCGATTCAATATGCGTTGACCTATCCGCGTCGCCGCCCGGGCGTGGCGCCTCGGCTCGACCTGCGGAGCGCGATGTCGCTCGAGTTCGAGCCTCCTGATTTCGATCGTTTTCCGGCCTTGGCCCTGGGGCTCGAAGTGGCCCGGGTGGGAGGCACCGCCGGCGCGGTGTTGAATGCCGCCAATGAGGCCGCCGTGGCCGGCTTCCTCGCCGGCGAACTAGGCTTTACCGAAATCGTTCCGGCCTGCCGCAGCGTGCTGGAACAACACACCTTCGATCCGGCGCCGTCGCTGGCCGATCTCGAACGGCTCGATCGCTGGGCACGAGAGGAGATCTCCCGTTGGGTATGCACTTGATTGCCGCCACCGGTGGCTTTGATTTCATGTATTACGTCGAGTACCTCCTCGTCATTCTCGAGGTGGCCTTTGCGCTGGGCGCCGTGATCTTCGTCCACGAACTGGGACACTTCGCCGTCGCCAAGTGGTGCGGTGTGAAGTGCGAGAAGTTTTACCTGGGCTTCGACATCTACGGGCTCAAGCTCTGGAAGCGCCAGTGGGGCGAAACCGAGTACGGCATCGGCGCACTCCCCTTGGGGGGCTACGTGAAGATGCTCGGCCAGGAAGACAACCCCAACCGTCTGGCCGAAGAGATCGAACGTTCGAAGACGCCGGGCGCGCCAGCCCCTGTGGGGGGCGATGCGCCGAATGCCTGTGAGATTGCCCACGCCGAAGCGGCGCTGCACGATCCGCGCAGCTACCTGGCCAAAAGCGTGCCGCAACGCATGGCGATCATCTCGGCCGGCGTGATCATGAACCTGATCTTCGCCTTCTTCTGCGCGATGGCGGCCTATGTGATCGGCGTCGACTACACCCCCTCGGTCGTGGGAAGCGTGCTTCCCGGCCAGCCCGCGTGGCGGGCCGATATCCGCCCCGGGGACGAAGTGCTGCAGATCGGCAACATCGCGAATCCTCGCTTCAAGCAGGATCTGCGCTCGGAAGTCGCCTTCGGCGCCAAGGATGGCGTGAAGCTGGTCATTCAGCGGCCGGGCGTGACCGAGCCGATCAACGTGACGCTTCGACCCGATAGCGAAACTCAATTGCTCCCCACCATTGGCGTGGCGAGTCTGAGCACGAACGTCATCCATCGTCCGCGTCATGAACGCGACAAACGTCCGGCCGTGCTGCCCGATTCAGCGGCCAGCCGTACGACGCCCCCCTTCCAGGCTGGCGATGAGATCATCTCGGTCGACGGCGCTCCGGTGTCGAACTCGGCCGAGATCGACGCCATTCTGTCGCGCATGCCCGACAAGACGGTCCAAGTGGTCGTGCGTCGCCCAACGGTGAAAGCCGAGCCAGACACGCCAACGAAGCCCGGCGAAGTGGCGACCCCCGCCCCCTACGAGGAGGTGAAGATCAGCCTGCCGCCGAGCCCGCTGCGCACGCTCGGCCTCGAGTTGGGGGTCGGCCGCATTACGGCGATTCAAGACAATTCACCTGCCGCCTCGGCTGGACTGAAAGTGGGCGACCTGATTACCAAGATCGATGGTGAGCCGCTGGGCGATGCCCTGACGCTCCCCGGGCGACTGCGCGATCGCGCGGGCCAGACCGTCACCCTGACGGTCGATCGCCCCGACCAGAACGAGCCCCTGCAATTGACGGCCACGTTGCGCGAACCGTTGTCGAGCGATTGGCCGGGCGTGGTCGTCACCGAGAACATGGCGGTGGGCACCGGCGCCCTGGGCGTCGCCTACAAGGTCGACAACAAGATTGCGAGAGTCGCGCCCGATAGTCCGGCCGCCAAGGCGGGGCTCGCCGCGGGCGAAGCACTCGTCTCGGCCTCGTTCCTGCCTCCCGAAGATGCGACCGCGGAGCAGAAGCAGGCCTTCGAAAAGGCCAAGTCCCTCCCGTTCGACAACGAGCATCACAACGGCGCGGCGCTCTTCTTTGCCGTGCAAGATTACCCCCCGGGCACGCGTGTCAAGCTCGTCGTGTCGAAGGATGGCCAAGAGCAACCGGCGGTCGAGTTGTTGCCGGCCGAATCGAGCGAGCAGTTCAATCCGGCCCGGGTGTACGAGTTGATGCTCGAGCCGCTGACGGCGACGCGCAAGGCCGATTCGCTCGGCGCGGCGGCCGGTTTTGCCCTGACTGAGACCAAGGACGCCGTGCTGCAGGTCTACCGCTTCATCCGCGGACTGGCCAAGCGGCACCTGTCGGTGAAGTTGCTCGGAGGGCCGATCAGCATCGCCACTGCGGCGGGCATGTCGGCCTTCGAAGGACCGTCCGAGTTATTGCTCTTCCTCACCATGCTCAGCGCCAACCTGGCCGTGGTGAACTTCCTGCCGATCCCCCTTTTGGACGGCGGCCACATGGTGCTGTTGCTGTGGGAAGGTATCCGCGGCAAACCCGCCAGCGAGCGGGTGACGATCGCCCTGCAATACGTGGGGCTGTGCTTCATCTTGAGTCTCATGTTGTTCGTCTTCTCGCTCGATGCGGGTCGACTGATGGGACTCGATTGGGTGATGCAGCGTTAACCCGACTTTGCCGGCGACCGCCACGCCGCGCGCCGCGGAAGATGCTTACGGTTGAAACGGCGTGCGGGCTTTCAACTCGAAATCGTCGTCCCGAGCGCCGTAGTAGACGTAATTCGGGATCTGATTGTATTGCGTAAACATCTGCGCCTTGATTTCGTCGAGGAAGCTCTGGTACGTCCCCTGGAAGCCACGATGCCACTGTGACAGGAGCGCGCCGGTGAACGCGCCGTTCGAGGCGCCATCGTCAGCCGTTTGGAAATCCTGGCAGGCCGCCAGCAGGATGAGCGAGGCCTGGATCGGCGTCCGATCGCCCTGCGCCAACTGCGGGTCGGTGAGCACGGGATCATAGACGGCGCGATTTCGTCCATAGATGGCCGCGGCATCGCGGCGATCTATGGAACGCACCGCACGCGACAGATTCGCAATTGTCCGCGTCGCCGTGCCGATTTTATAGTCGAATCCCCGCGCACTCGCGGTACGCCCTTCATCTTCGCCGGTCAGTTCGCTCCGCGACCTGGTCGAGCGCAGTTCACCCAGAAAAGCCTCGTCATTACTCAACATCCGCGAGAAATCGAGGATCTGCAGATCGCTTGTAGGGGCCCGCTGTAAAAGCTCTTTGAAGATCGAACTACCAAAGCCGCAGTCGTTGATCAACGCTCCACCGGCAAGATTGCGATGTGACGTCCCCGCGTGGCACGTGTCGGCAACGACCACGATACGCACCCCCGGGGCGAACTCTTTCCATAGCAGACCTCGCTCGTCGTCGATCCACATACGATCGTAGAGCAGCCAGGTTTCATCAAGATTATCGTAGTTGTTGTTGATCCGCTCATCCTGATTGAGATCTTCAAGCTGAGATCCATGCCCGGCGATGGAAAAGAAAAACAAGCTCCCTGCGGGGAGTGTCGCAGCAGCCTCGCGGATGAGCGAAGTTACTTTCGCGACGGTGGCCTGCTTATCGATCAGCACGTCGACTTGTTCGTAGCCGCCAATTTGTCGCACGATGCCTTCAATGCCGAAGGCATCGTTGTGGCAACCTCGCAAGGAAAGCGTCGAACCGTAGTGATCCGCGTCGACTTCATTCAGACCGATAATCAGTGCCCGGGCACGCGGTTCTTCGGCGGCGGCGGTTGCCAACAGGGTGACCGCCAAGGCCAGGGATAGGAAAACAGAACAGGTTTTCATCACGGTCATCTCCCAGTTTTGAACGGATTGCGAAGCAGGCACATCCCCCCCACGCGGCGCCGTGTCGCGTGGAAGGCGCCGTGAGAAAGCCGGGCCGCGGCAGGCGGTGCGTACGCCTGCCGCAGCCCGGCAAAAGGTCCGATGAGCGTCAGCCCAGAATGATGCCGATCTTGGCCCCCGGGCCAGAAAATGAGCCCGAGAAAAGACCGCGAACCGAGCAAGGCGACGTCCCTCGACTCCCCTCGCTGCCGGCGAGCTTGTCGACCGATACGCGAGTTCCCCCGGCCACGACCGGGTCGCGGCTACGCACGGCCTTGACGATTTCGTCGACCAGGATGGGCACAGCGGCGCCAATGAGCGCGCCGATCAGATCGCGATTCTCGTCGGCCGCCCGACTCAGTTCGCTCCGCTTCAATCCGTCGATCGACAACGTGCAAACGCAGTTGCAGATGTCTTCGCTTCCACGTTCCCCTTCCCCCGCGCTGGCCGAGCGCGAAAGAGATAACCCGACCAAGCCGGCGCTGACGAGCCCGGCCGTCCCCAAGGCAGATCGGCGAGATACAAGTTGCTGGTCCATGCGAGGTTCCTCTCAAATGAAGTACACAGATGGCCGCCCCACCTCCAGAGATGATCGCGTGCCCCTGCGATGCCAAAACGACCGTTGCAGACGATGCCGTTCGGTTCCCGCCGCACGTAGCGAAACGCGTCGAGGGGTCGCACCGATTGGGGCCAAGCGAGCTGCCCGAACCTCGTGCGGCAAACCGACTGCCAGAAATTTAGCGAAGGGGATGACAACTACTTGTCACAGGTAATTGGGCGCGCGCAAAAATGGCGTATAAAAATTTTGCCCTACGACCACCCGAAGTTGCACCGGACGATTCCTTCAATCACAGACGGAAAAACAGTTGTCTCGATCTGCGCCTGGGTCCGTCGATGCCGTATTGTTCGATGCCGTCGGCACGCTGCTGCATCCTCGGCCCACGGTCGACGAGGCCTACTATCTCGGCGGCGTCCGCTACGGTTCATCACGAACGGCCGCCGAATTGCTCCCCCGATTTCGCGCCGCCTTCGCCCGCTCGGAGGCGATCGATGAAGAACGCCGCGATGGCGTCACCAGCGAGGCGTACGAGCGCGCACGCTGGCGGCAGATCGTCGAGGAGGTGTTCGACGATCTTGCGGATCACGAGTCGCTCTTCGCGCATCTGTGGCAGCACTTTGCGCTGGCCGACCACTGGCGACTCTTTGACGACGTGACCTCTTGCTTGACCGATCTGCAAGCGCGCGGCATGCGCCTGGGGGTGGCGTCGAATTTCGATTCGCGTCTGCGCTCGATCTGCGGCGATCTGGCGCCGCTCGATCGCCTGCCGGCCCTCTTCATTTCGTCCGAGCTGGGCTATCGCAAGCCCCACGCAGGGTTCTTTCGCCACATCGAGCAGGCCTTGGGGCTGTCTCCCGATCGACTGTTGATGATCGGCGATACCCCGACGAACGACTACTACGCGGCGCTCGCCGCGGGTTGGCAGGCGTTGTTGATCGATCGGCACGATCGGCATCGCGACGTGCCCGACGAGCATCGATTGCGCAGCCTGGCGGAACTGGCAGATCGCTTGCCCTAGCCAGCACTGCTAGCAAGGGCGCTTCGTTGCTTTTGGGAGTTTTTCTAGCGCCCTTTGCCAGCTCCCAGCCAGACCGCTCTTGCCGCCACTTTCGTGGGGCATTAGATTCCCGCACCCCTTGAGCGAGAAGCGGCTCGCGGAGCGTTCGTCTCCGCACGCCTGAGATCAATTCATGCGCCGCCCGCGGAACTGCGGCGAATCAGTGGGAAAGGAAGCCCGAACCATGGCGGATCGGCTGGCAGGATTGGCCGAATTGGTGGGTGGCGAAGTCAGGCACGGCGCCGACCTGACGATTCTGGGGGCGGCTCCCCTGGCGGATGTTCGGGCGGGCGAGATCACGCTCGTGGATGCCGAAGAGAAGTTGCCCCGCCTGGCACAGACGCAGGCCGCCGCGGTCGTCATCCCCCCCGCATTAGCCGCGGCCACGATGGCGCTTCCTACGATTGTCGTGGCCGATCCTCATGCCGCGTTCGCCAAGCTTGTGGCTCATTTTCATCCCCCGCGACAGGCTCGCCGCCAAGGCATTTCACCGCTGGCTTACGTCAGCCCGAGCGCCAAGCTGGCCGTCGATGTCGACGTCCACGCGGGCGCTTCGATCGGCGATGAGGTCGAGATCGGCGCCGGCGCCACGATTCACAGCGGCGCGGCGATCATGGCTGGCTGCCGCTTGGCCGCGGGCGTGACGGTCTATCCCCGGGCCGTGCTGTACGAAAACACCGTAGTCGGGCCGCGCTCGATCATTCATGCCGGCGCGGTGATCGGCGGCTTTGGTTTCGGTTACTCGTTCGTCGAGGGGCGCCACGCCTTGGCGCCGCAACTCGGCCACGTCGAGCTAGGCGCGGATGTCGAAGTCGGAGCCAATACGACCATCGACCGCGGCACGTTCGGTCGCACCCTGATTGGCGAGGGGACGAAGATCGACAACCAGGTGCAGATCGGCCACAACTGCCGCATCGGCCGACACAACATGCTCTGCTCGCAAGTCGGCATCGCCGGCAGCACCTCGACGGGGGACTACGTCGTGATGGCCGGCCAGGTCGGCGTGCGCGATCACGTACACATCGGCGAAGGCTCTGTGTTGGGAGCCATGTCTGGCGTGGCGAGCGACGTTCCCGCGGGCTCGCGGCTGTTGGGCATTCCAGCGACTCCGGAGCGCGAGCAGAAGCTCAAGCAGGCGGCCCTGTCGAAGCTGCCCGAGATGCGACGTCAGATGAAGCAACTCGAACAAACCGTGCAGCGGCTCGTCGAACGGATCGAGCTGGATGAGACGAAACAAGCGGCCTAGAGGCAATCGTGTCCGAGAGCTGTTCCACGCACCATCGTAGCGCTACCCCGCCGCGCCAGCCGGCCTGCCGTGCCGCGGGAGAAAAGATCGGTCTGCTCGCCGGTTGGGGCGACTTTCCTCTCGATGTGGCCCGTGCGCTCAAGGCGCAGGGCTATCGCACCTACTGCCTGGGCGCGGCCGATCATGCCGACCCGAAGCTGGCCGAGATCTGCGACCACTTTCAGTGGATCGGGCTGGCCAAGATGGGAGGCGGCATCCGCTACTTTCGCCAACATGGCGTGCGCCATGTGACGATGGCGGGCAAGATCCACAAGACGATTCTCTACCAGCCCTGGATCTGGCTGAAGCACCTGCCCGACTGGCGGTTCATTCGTCGCTTCTACCGCCACTTTATCCTCTCCGATCGCGACCGCCGCGACGATACCTTGCTGCGGGCGATCATCGACGAGTTTGCCCTCGACGGCATCGAGTTCGCCCCCGCCACGAACTACGCTCCGGAGTTGCTTGTGAAGTATGGCCAACTGACCAGTCGTGGTGTTTCAACGTACGAGCAGCGCGACATCGAATTCGGCTGGAACATCGCCAAGGAGATGGGGCGGCTCGACATTGGGCAGAGCATCACGATCAAAGGCCGCGCCGTGCTCGCCGTCGAGGCGATCGAAGGGACCGACGAGTGCATCCGCCGCACGAAGCCCTTGTGCCCCTCGGGCGGGTTCACCATCGTCAAAGTGGCCAAACCCCAGCAAGACATGCGGTTCGACGTTCCCACGATCGGGCTGGGGACGCTCCGCACCATGGTCGAATCGGGGGCCCGGGTCCTGGCGATCGAGGCCGGCCGGACGATCGTCTTGAACCAAAAAGAAGTGGTCGAGTTCGCCAATCGCCACAAGCTGACGATCGTGGCGCTGGAGCATGAGGGGCGCTGCGAGTTGCCCGTGGAAGAGGGCCCGGCTGCCGACGCCGCCTGAGACCCCTGGGCAGTGGCCGCCCGGAATGGCGCCGGCCGCGGCGCGAGACGCCTGGCGAGCGGTGGCTAGACACGCGGCCTCTCCGTTTGTGCCCCACGGGGTTCCCGGTATGATGACGGGGTCGTTCGCTGCCTGCTGAATTGTGCCCTCGGAAAGTGTATGTCGCGAGAATCCACTACAACGGCAACCGCCTCGCTCGACCTGACGCGCGAAGAAGCGGAGATGCTTTTGGAAGGTTTGAAGATCCTGCTCAACAGCAAACGCTTCGCCTTCAAAGAGCCGGACGAGTCGGCGCAGCGGCTCCATGCCGATGTCTTCGCCGCGGTGTCGCGCTTCGAGGCGTTTGTCGCCTCGTTTGGCCGCTGAGCCGATCGAGCGGGCCGAATTCCCGACGTCGCCGCCGCGCGCACGAACCCTTTTCCAGGAGCTTGCCGTGCGCTCGCTTTCTTCCTTCGCCGAATGGCATCGCCGCCGAGGGTGTCTCGCCCTGATGGCGGTTGTTTTGTTGTCGTCTCGTGCCTGGGCGGAAGATCCCGCAGCGGTCGAAGACGTCGTTCCGCCACCTTTGACGCATTACAAGGGGCGCGAAATTGCGCCGACCATGGGCTACCTGGGAGCCCCCTGGCTGGTGCGCGAGGAGCGGGCCCGCGAAGAGAACAGCCCCAAGCTCCTCGACGCGCTCAAGGTTCGACCCGGCCAGGTGATTTGCGATCTCGGTTGCGGCAACGGTTACTACTCGCTCGATCTGGCGCGACTGGTCGGACCCGAGGGACGCATTCTGGCCGTTGATATTCAGCCTGAAATGTTGCACCTGCTCGAGCTGCGTGCCAAGCGTGCGAAGCTGGAGCATATCGAGCCCATTCAGGGCACGTTCATCGATCCCAAGTTGCCCGAAGGAGGTGTCGACCTGGTGCTTTTGGTCGACGTGTATCACGAATTTTCGCATCCCGAGCATATGCTGCAGGGCATCCGTCGCAGCCTCAAGCCCGACGGTCGCCTGGTGCTCGTCGAGTTTCGCGAGGAAGATCCGACCGTGCCGATCAAGCCGTTGCACAAGATGTCGCGCAAGCAGATCCTCAAGGAACTCGAGCCGAACGGGTTTCGTCTGGTCGAAGCCTACGAGGAACTCCCCTGGCAGCACGTGATGTTCTTCGTGCGCGACGACGCGGCCGAGAAGTCGATCGATTAGCCCTGGGCGAGACGTGCGGCTTCGACGGCGGAAAGCACGGCTCCGATCGAATCGCGAATCACCAGCTCGGGCGGCCTCGTCTTGCTCGGTCGGCTCGCGGTTGATGATCACGAGGCCTGGCCCGCGCCTTGCGGGCGATGCGCGGCAGACTCGCTGCCGGCTCGACGACCAGCGACGAGCCGATGGCCAGGAACTTTTGGAAGTAAACAGGCTGCACCTTGGACCAGAGGCCCCCCGGAGAACGGAAATCGGGAATGCCACTCTCGGTATTGATGCCTGCGCCGGTGAAGGCAACTGCATGCTTGGCCAGGGCAAGCCACTCGGCAAGTCGTTGGATGGCGTTTGAGGTGGTCATGTCTGTCAAAAAATGGTGCCGTTCTAAGGTGGTGTCGAGAAAGCGATTACCGTCAAATGTGTCTGGCTTCCAGCGTCACCCAACCCCCGCAATGTACGGGTGACTGAGCTTCTTGAAAATTTGTCTCAAGATGATTTTTTACACTCTTTTGAGGGGTTGTAGGTGGCGGAGGGGTTTTCGACATGCGTTCGCTGGCTTTGCCGCAACCTCACCTTATCCCGTTGTTTGCGAAATAATCACGAAGCAGCGAACAGGGGCGACGGGGAGCGATTTGATCGTACTGGCGCTAAGAAAAATTGACACCTACTTCGTCACTAGCCAGTTGCCTTTGCTGTAGCATCGATCTACAATCGAGCCGCTCCGCCGAGTCATGCGAAATAGTTCGATTTTAACGGTTTTTTTCGATCACTACGGCAGCCGAGGCATCTGCCACCTGAACGATCGGACGATAGCTTCGATCCGCGCCGGCCAGACGCGTGTCGTCCTGTCACCAAAACCGAACGACCTCGCGGGTGGGTAGGAGTGATTGCCGGAAGGCAGCCTCACGAGTCGCGCGTCCCTCGCCAGATTCGCAGGCTCGGGAAAATGTCTTCGGGTAATCGAGACGAGTGTTTCCGCGGCGGCGCAAGCGGTCGCGCGGCAAGGGTAACCACGAGCAACGCTCATGAATTGACTAACCGCGATCCATCAGGGGCGGCCTGAGTGGGATGGCGGCGTCACGGAACAAACTCGCCCGGAGCGAATTCAGGCGCTCCGTGCACTGAGAGAACAGAAGAGGCTCTCAGCTCATGAATCCATCAGTATTCACACCTCCGCGGAATGCTGCCGCCGCTGCATTCCCCATCGATTCTACCGATTGGGTCCTCGGGCGCACGCCTGCGATTCGTCGGATCGCTCAACACGCACAGCGCGTGGCCGAAGTCGAATGCACCGTGCTGATCTCGGGTGAGACAGGCACCGGCAAAGAGCTTTGGGCGTCGCTGATCCATCGCCTGGGACCACGTTCGCAGGCCCCGCTGGTGCCGGTCAACTGTGCCGCACTCACGGTGAGCCTGGCCGAGAGCCAACTGTTCGGGCACGAACGCGGTGCGTTCACCGGCGCCGCCGGCAGCTCGCTCGGTGTCTTCCGCGCGGCCGAAGGCGGGGTCGTTTTCCTCGACGAAGTCGGCGAAATGCCGCTCGAATTGCAGCCCAAGCTGCTCCGCGTGCTGCAGCAGCGCGAGGTGACCCCCGTGGGGGCGTCGCGGCCATCGAAGGTCGACGTGCAGGTGATCGTGGCCACGAATCGCGATCTCGAGGCCGAGGTCGCCGCGGGCCGCTTCCGCGAGGATCTCTACTACCGCCTCAATATGGTGGAGTTGAAGGTTCCCGCCTTGCGCGACCGGATGGAAGATCTGCCCGAATTCGTCGAATTTTTCGCCCGGCGCTTCGCCGAGCAATACAAGCGTCCGCTGTGGCGTCCGACCGGCGACGAGTTGCGCAGCTTTTGCGAGTACCGTTGGCCCGGCAACATCCGTCAGTTGGCCCACGCGATCGAGCAATCCTATGTGCTCGACTGTGCGCCCATTCTGCCGGAGCAGCCGCGGTCGACCGAAGGGGAATTGCCGCTCCCCCATTTGAATCTGAATCGCCTGCGCAACGAGGCCGTTCGCCAGGCACTTCGGACGACGCGTGGCCATAAGGGACGCGCCGCCAAGCTGTTGGGCATCCACGCCAATACGCTGACCCGGCTTCTCGCGCAGCTCGATCTCGAGCAGGACGAGGCCGCTCTTAACGCTGCTGAAAACTAGCACGGTTTGCCGCTAGTTCCAGGGATTTACCAGGGTGCCAGGGCCGCTGTGGAACGCTGCCGTGGTCTCGTGCGCTGAGTTGCCCTGTCCCATCCCCGCCCTGAGGCATGGTGTTCCCTTTTCGTTTCGTGGATAGCCCTGGCACACGCCGATGGGCGGATCAATCGCGCGTGCGTTCCTGGCATCCTTTCTTTGGCGTCGGGGGCATCATCTCCGCACCAGGACAGCGCTTCACGGTCGTTCCCTTGTCCTCCTAGCGCCGCCGGGTTCGGACTTGGGCAGCATCGCGCTGCCGTCGCTTGCGCTTCGAAAGTACCGCGCGATCGTGAAATTCATTTGACGCGCGGAACTCGGCTTTCGAGTTGCGTCACGACGTGTCACTGTTTTGGTGAGATTTCATCAATCGAGTGAATCGTGCCGCGATGTCTGGTTGTATCTTCACTTGCGCTCGTGGCGCGACGTATCTCTCACCAGATTGGTGATGCGCGCTGACGGACGCCACGGTGGGCAATCGCGGCGCAGTGCGCAATGCAACTCCCGTACACAAAATAAGTTGCGGCATCAGTTGCAAGAAAAGCGCAGAACCGGCATCCCGGTTGCTTATCCCCTTCGCCGGAATCGCGATCGACGGCACGCGAGGGCAATGCGCGTGCGCCAATCGGAACTCCCAAGCAGCGCGCTCTGCACAGGGATGGGCACTACGCCCCGCGGTTCGACATCTGCGCTTCGAAAGGCAGCAAATATGAAGCAACGAACTTTCGTCTGTACGGCCTGTGCCGCGCTACTGGGCTGGGCGGTGCTCGCACCGCTGACCGCCGCGGCCGCGCCTGTCCTTCTCGAGGACAACAATTCGAGTCTGGTCATCGACACGTCGTCCCCCTTCGCTGGGGCGTTTGACTGGCGCATCGACGGACTGAATCAGCTCAAGCGACAGTGGTTCTGGTATCGCATCGGCGACTCCGGTCCCGAGTCGGCGATCGACACGCTGTTGCAGGGTCCTGCCGGCGCCACCGATACCAATTTCGATGGCGAGCTCGACACCTACTTCGTGCGTTACCTGGGTCCCGATTTCACGCTCGATCTGCGTTACGGCCTCAACGGTGGCACGAGTGGCAGCAACTCGGGCTCAATGTCGACCGACATCATCGTCACGAACACCGGTTCCAGTGCCTTGTTCTTCAATCTCTTTGCCTACAGCGACTTCGACGTGAACGGCACGATTTTGAATGACACGGTGCAGTTCGTGAACGCGAACGCGGTACGTCAGAAAGATGGCGTGACGGTGCTCGAAGCGGCCTACTCGCCCCCCTCGGCCCATCACGAAGCCTCGTATTCGGGATTCACGTTGGCCTCGCTGCTCGACGGCGGTCCGACGACGTTGAGCGATCTGCCGCCAATCGCGGCGCCCCCCATGGGCCCCAGCGATCTGACCTGGACGCTGCAGTGGATTCGCAAGATCGACCCGGGTCAATCGATGCCGATCAGCATGGGGACGACGGTCTCCGTGCCTGAGCCGAGCACGCTGGTGCTGTTGCTCGGCGGAATCGCCAGCTTCGGTCTGTGGCGTCGTCGCCGCGCGACGCACGTCTAGAACGTGAAGAAGTAGTTACGGCCGCGGGCAGGGAGCCCGCGGGTGTCGAGTCGGTCTTTCCCGGAGGGGCGGGAAACGTGGACCGAACGCTGACAGTTCGCCTCAGGGATCGGATTCGCAGTGACACCGCAATCGCAAACTGAACTGGTCCTGGGTGCGGCCGCACCGGCCACATCCCGGGAGACAAAGCTCGGCAATCCTGGGCAATGCGTCGTCGTCTCATCCGACGCGATGCGTTGTGAGACGCTGGCCCGTGCCGCGGCCAGCGGGGGGTGGCGGACCATCCGCTGCCGCACGGCCGAGTCGGCTCGCGGGACAACCGAGCGGCTGCATTGCCAACTGGCAATCCTCGATGTCGAGGCCGCCAGTTCGGGATGTGATGCGGAAGAGTTGCGAATCCTGGTAGAGCAGTTGGCGCGGGAAAACGACTTGTTGCTGTTGGTCTGCGGCAACGAGCGTGACCCGCGCGAAGAGATTTGGGCTCGCCAGTTGGGGGTGTGGCTCTACTTGCCTGGCGTCGTCGCCGGGCCGGAGCTGACCACCCTCTGCAGCGAGGCCCTCGACGTTGCCGAGCGGCTGGCGAACCGTCCCCCTTCGCCACCCTGGGCCAAGGCTGTGTAAGTACCGATCGAAAAGCACCGTCCCCGCGACGCCACCCACGAATAAAGAAAGGCTAATGACATGACCTATAGCAACCTGAACAACGAGTACGAATCCTCTTCGCAAGCTGACTACGGCCGTGCGGACAGCTTCGAGAAGTTGAAGAACCGCCGTCGATCGAACAACTACTCGCGTGCTGGCAATCGCCCCAGCGCCTTCAACGGAATGCACCGCCGTCGCCGCAAGCGCGTGGCCTGGTAGTTGCCGCGGAGAGGTTGACCTTGGCTCGTCGCGCCGAGCGAATCTGCCGTGTCGCTCCGCGACGTGTGGCCTTGAGGTGGCTTTCCGACCGCACGAATTAACCACCGCGGCCCCTGCCGCGAAGATGCCGTTTCCCAAGCTTGGGCCTTGCCCCGCGCCCACGCGGTGAGCTTCGCTCGCACCGAGCGAACCCGAGAAATACCGAGCCCGCCGCAAGACCGCAGACTCGCGGCCGGGCCACGGCGTGCTTCCCAAGTTGAGGTCCGAAGGGCCGTCTCTCGCTCGCCGCGAGACGGCCCTCTGGCTTTTCATCTCCGGCCCAAGCAAGATGTTGCCATTCACGCCGGTCCTTTGCGGAGAACTTCCGATGCGGATTCCGTTTGCTTCTTCGTGCTTGCTGTGTGGCGCCGTGCTGGTCGGTCTCACACTGGGTAGCTTGCCCGCGTCATCCCACGCCGCGGAACCCGAACGCAAGCTGCGCGTCATCTCGTACAACGTGCAGTTCCTGCCCGGCATCGCCAGCATTGCCAACAGGCGGAAGGATCCCGCCTACCGCGCCAAGACCATCGGCGAGAAAATGGCGAGCTTCGACATCGTCGGGCTGAACGAAGTCTTTGAGCATCGTCCGCGCAAGACACTGCTCGAAAGTCTGGAAAAAGGTTGGGACGGCAAGATCTCGTCGGTCGTCAGCCCGGATCCCGAAGACAAACGGTTCAACGGCGGGCTGGCCATCGCCACGCACTATCCCATCGTCGCGTCGCACGTGCTGACCTATTCCAAGGGGAGTTCGCCAAAAGACTACGGCCTGCAGGCCGATGGCTTCGCCGCCAAGGGGGCACTGCACGCGCAGATCGCGCTTGAAGGCGACCGCGCCGACTCCCCGTCTGTCGATGTCTTTGTCACGCACCTCGAGAGCAAGAGCGACGAGATCCGCCGCCTACAGTACACCGAGCTGGCCGGTTTCATCCGCGAACACTCGTCGCCAGACCGACCCACGCTGATCCTGGGTGACATGAATACGCGGGGGAATCCATCGTATCAGCAGGACTCTGCCTCGGCCTATAACCAGATGATAAAGAACTACGGCGCAGCACGGGGCGAGAACAAGCTTGTCGATCTGTGGCCTCATCTGATGGGTGAGGCCCTGGGAGGCACGAACGAACAGGAATCGACCGAGATCGGCAATCGCATCGACTACGTGATGTTCTCGAATCCCACGCAGGGAGGCTTGCAGCTTGTGCCCAAGTCGATCCAGGTGAATGGCTATCTCGACGAGCGCGTCGGAGCGTTGTCCGACCACTCGGCCGTCGAGGCCGAATTCGTCTGGTAGCCCGTCTCGCGACGCGACCGCGATGGGGCTTCAGCCCGGCAGTTCGTCCGACTCGCCCTGATCGAATGGGCTGGGACGCTCCTCGAAGAAGTCGAGATCTTCTTCCGAATACCCGAAGTGATGCGCGAGCTCGTGCAGCACGGTGCGGCGCACCTCGTAGGCAATCTCGGCCCGGCTGCGGCACGCTTCTTCGATCGAACGCTGGTAGAGCACCACGCGATTGGGCGTCGGAGCGCCGTACTCCTGCTCGGTGAGGGGTGAGCCCTGGAAGAGTCCCATCAAGGCCTCTCCCCGACGGATCCCCAGCTCGCGTAATACATGCGCGGGGGGAGTGGGCTCGACATCCACGACCACATTCTCCATGCGCTCGCGAAATGCCTCGGGAAGTTCCTCGATGGCTTGCTGCACCAGCCTGCAGAAGTCGTCGAGAGAGAGCCGTGGTCGGGGCATGATTTGCTGCTCCTGCCTGGGGCGTCGCCGAATCCTTCGCTTGCACGCGCGTGCTACGAGCAGTGTAGCATTCGCCCGTCTCCTGGTGACGTGGCAACCATTCTGGCAGCGAGTCGTACTTTCGCGGACATTGCCGCGAAAAACCTCCAGGATCGTTTCGCGATGAGCCGATGGACTTCGCGTACCCCGACACATGGGAGGGGGGTCGCATTCACTACGGCGCAAGCGGCGCGTGCGCAGTAGAAGCAGCTCGTGGCACCACGTGTTTGCCGCGCTGGCAAGCTAGCACCGCCATGCCGATTTCTCTTGACCCTCGGTTGTAACGGCTGCTATACCGCCCCCCGCGTGAAAACGATCGATGGTCGTTTCACGAGTGTCGAGTTGTCCCTTGAACCCAACGCCCTTGCGCCGTAGGACATCCAGCCCGCATGAGCGTCGAAGGCGATCCAAAGCGGCAGGCCACGGCCACCTCGCAGCGTTCGGCCGCGGCGAACCGAACGCCCGACGTCGACATCGGCGTCATCTATACGCACGAGCAGCAGTACATGCCTCGCTTGCTCGAGACGATGGCGATCTCGGGCGAGGGGCTCTCGATGCGGTTGATCCTGGTCGACAACCGTGCCGATAGTGTCGAGCCGTGGCTCCGCTATTTCCCCCAAACGCTGGTGCTGCGCAACGAGACCCGGCTGGCGTACGGTCCGAATCTGAACCGCATCGTCGAGGCCTCGACCGCTCCCTTCGTGTTGCTGCTCAATACCGACATGTACTTCGAGCCGTCTGAGCAGTGCCTCGCGCGGATGGTGGCCTTCATGCGCGAGAACCCCGATTGCGGCGTGGCCGGCTGCCGCATCTACCGTGCCGACGGCGGCTACGCCCATCCCGCTCGTCGACATCCGTCCGTCTCGGTGATCCTGGGACGCCGTTTCGGTCTGGGGCGTTGGCTGCGCCACAGCATCGATAACTATCTCTACCGCGACCGACGCTCGACCGAGAGCTTCGACTGCGAGTGGCTCTCGGGCTGCTTCATGCTCGTCCGACGCGAGGCCTTTGCCGACGTCGGGCTCTTCGACACGCAGTTCGTCAAATACTTCGAAGACGTCGATTTCTGCCTGCGCATGAACCAGGCGGGCTGGCGCGTGATGTTCCATGGTGGAACGTCGTGTTACCACGTCGAGCAGGGTGCCAGCCGGCGTTTTCTCTCTCGCGATGCCATGCGGCATGGTATGTCCTACCTGCGCTGGCTGCGCAAATGGGGCATTGCGCCTCGATATGCCCCCGAGCCGACCGCCCAGCTAGGTCGTGTGGCCTGAGAATGCCGCCACGCGTGCGGCAGTTTGTTCCGGGCGAAGCACGCTCAACTGGGCCAGCAAATTCCGGCAACCCTGCACGATTCGTTCTGCCGCGCGACCATCGCCATACGGACTGTGGGCCCGCTGCATGCTCCGGTAAACTGCGTCATCGCCGAGTAGTCTACTAGCGGCATGTACGATTCTGCTCGCTACTGTCCCGACCAGACTCGCTTGACCGGATGCGATCGCTTCCGGCCGTTCTGTGACATCTCTCAGGACCAGCACCGGCTTGCCCAGGGCCGGCGCCTCTTCCTGTACGCCTCCCGAGTCGGTCATCACGAAATGACATTGCGCCAGCGCGGCTACAAATTCGCGATAGCCGAGCGGCTCGCAGAGCTGCACACGCGCCACGTCGCCAAGTCGTTGCTCGACACAGGTCCGCACCGCCGGATTCGGGTGCAGCGGCCAGACAAAACGAACGTTATCGTAACGGCTGGCCAGCGTCTCGACCGCCTGGCAGATTCGTTCCAGCGGTGTTCCAAAGCTCTCGCGACGATGCGCCGTGATGAGAACCAGACGTTCCCCCGGCGCTAGCCACGGTGCGAAGATTCTCTCGCGACGTGCCGTCGCACGCAGCGCGTCGATCACGGGATTCCCCGTGACGAGGATCGAACTCCCTGGCACGCCTTCGGCCAGGAGCGTGTGTTGCGCGGCGCTAGTCGGTGCGCAGTGCAAGGTCGCGAGCCGCGTCGTCAGGACACGATTCAATTCTTCAGGAAAGGGTGCGGCAAGATCTCCCGTGCGCAGGCCGGCCTCGACGTGGACGACGGGCACTCGTCGCGCCACGGCCGCCAACGCCGCGGCCATGACGGTCGTCGTATCGCCGGCGACAAGGACCAGGCTGGGTCGCACGACCGCCAGCACGCCATCGATGCCGTCGAGCAGACGCGAGGTGAGCTCCCCCAGCGCCTGGCCAGGCCGCATCAAGTCGAGATCAAAGTCCGCCGCGATGCCAAACGTCGTCAGCGCGTCGTCCGCCAACTCGCGATGCTGCCCCGTGTGCAGGAGGGGGCAGTCGGCCCAAGCCGTTCGCCGCAGGGCCTGAATGACCGGCGCGAGCTTGATCGCCTCGGGACGCGTGCCGATCACCGGCAGGACAGTGGCTCGTTGGTGGCGCCTCATGCGCGCGAGTTTCCGGGATCAGTGGTCAGTGGGGCGCGTGCTCGCTTTTGCCCTGGGGTGGCGATTCTACGGCGTGGGGCCAAAAGGCCAAAGGCGAACGGCGTGCGTAAGTGAGGTTATCCCCCCGATCAGTACCGGCCGAAGGCCCCCAGGCTACCCGAGCGGGGGCGAGGGGGCATTTCGGCTGGCGCAAGCTTGCAATCACCGGGAGAGCTAAAGACAATGGCAGCCAACACTCCCGTCGCCGGCGCGTGCGCTCCTTTTCGAGGGTCCTGCGGTCCCTGAAAACTTCGTGTCCGAGCGACGATTCTCGCATGCCATCCCTTGCCTGAGAGGCGATTCACGTGACGTTGTTCAAGAAGCCGAATCGGCGCCGTTTCTTGCAGACCTCGGCCGCGACGCTGGCCGCTCCCACGATTGTGCCCGCCACGACCTTCGCCAAAGGCCGCCGTCCGGCCCCGAGCGATCGCGTGGTGGTCGGCTCGATCGGCACGGGCGATCTGGGGCGCCGCCATCACCTGCAGCACAAGCTGCTGCCGAATCCGCGCATCGAAGTGGCCGCGGTGTGCGACGTCGATCGCAACCATCGCGACATGGCCGCCGAAGACGTCTACAAGGCCACGGGCCGCCGCGTCGGCGTCTACCGCGACTTCCGCGATCTGTGCGATCGCCAGGACATCGATGCGGTGCTCGTTGCCACGCCCGACCATTGGCACGCCCTGACGGCGATCTACGCCATGGAGTCGGGCAAGGATGTGTACTGCGAGAAGCCCCTCTCGCTGACCATCGCCGAAGGTCAGGCGATGGTGAAAGCGGCCCGCCGCTACGGCAGCATCGTGCAAACGGGCAGCCAGCAGCGCAGCGACGATCGCTTCCGTCTGGCCTGCGAGTTGGTGCGCAACGAGAAGATCGGCAAGCTGCAGCACGTCGATACGCGCATCGGCGGCATTGATGCGGGGCAATGGCAGCCGTCGACCACGCCGCCGCCGGAGTTGGACTGGAACTTCTGGCTCGGTCCCGCGCCGTACGCCGAGTACGCTGCCAACCGCGTCCACTACCAGTTCCGCTGGTTCTCCGATTACTCGGGGGGCAAGATGACCGACTGGGGCGCCCATCACAACGACATCGCGCAGTGGGGCATCGGCTCCGACGGCAGTGGTCCGGTCAAGGTCTTGGGCACGGCCACCTGGCACGAGCAGGGTCCGCACGACGTGCCGGGCGAGTTCGACGTGAAGTACACCTACGACAACGGCGTCGTGCTCGAGTGCCATTCGCAGGGCGAAAACGGCATCAAGTTCACCGGCACCGACGGCTGGGTCTTCGTCAGCCGTGGCAAGATCGAGGCCTCGGACCCGCAACTGCTGAAAACCGAATTCTCGAGCGACGACACGCGCCTGTACGTCAGTCGCGACCACCACCACAACTGGCTCGACTGCATCCAATCGCGCGAGCTGCCGATCTGCGACGTCGAGATCGGTCACCGTTCGGTCACGATTTGTCACCTGGGCAACATCGCCTTGAAGCTGGGACGCGAACTGAAGTGGGACCCCACCGTCGAGCAGTTTGTCGACGACGACCAGGCGAACCGGCTGGCGTCGAAGCCGATGCGGGCCCCCTGGCACCTGTAAGGCTCGCGGAACACCCTCTCGGCGCGCCCTCGGGCGCTGTCTTCACGCACACGCATTCCCGCTGGGGATCTGAAAGGGACACATGGAAACGATTCAAAGCCTGGTCGAGAAGTTGGGCGGCGCCGATCCGGCGCAAGATTTTCGGGCCTACTACGGACTGTGGCAGATTGTGGCGGCGGCCGGTACGCCCGGCAACGACGCCGAGCGTTCGAAGGTGGCGCAAGAGTTGGCCGCCGAATTGAACGCGGAGAAGGAAACGACCGACGGCGAAGGCAAGAAACATAAGTCGGTCAAGTATTCGCCCGCCGTGCGCGGACGTATTGCGCAATTGCTGGCCTGCGTGGCGGCCGAGTCGGAAGTCGAGTCGCTGCAGAAATCGCTCGGCGACTTCGAGACCCGCGAGATGGCCCGCTGGGCACTCGATCGAACGCCGTGTGCCCCGGCCACGGCGGCCCTGTCGGCGGCGGCTTGCGACGGCGTCGGACCCGAGTTTCGCGTGGGGGCGATCAACGCCCTCGGCCGTCGTGGGGGCGCGGAGGCAGTCGCCGCGCTGACCAAGGCCTCGGCCGATCCCGATGCCGAAGTGCGGCTGGCCGCGATCGAGGGCCTGGCCCTCATCGGAGACGCCGCCGCGGACAACGCGGTCGCCGCGGTGATGGCCGATCGCGCCGCCGATCCGCGGGCCTGGCGCAGGGCCTTGAAGGCGCGGCTGCGCTTGGCCGAGACGCTGGCCGCCGCCGGCGACAAGGATGGCGCCAAGAAGGTCTTTCAAGCCGTGTTGGCCTGCGACGCCGACGAACCGCAGTCCGCAGCGGCCCGTCTCGGTCTGTCGAAGCTCGGGTAACCGTCAGAACCGGCCCTCCCAGGTTGGTTTTCTCTTCAACTTTGGGCGGTGCTGCGCGCAAGCGATCTTGCCCTGTCGCGGTAGTCTCGCTAACTTGCGGAGAGTTTGCACCCCCTAGGGGGTGGCCATTGGCCGAGTTCGCGTGTCCCGGAACCGTGGTGGACGTCGGCCCCTGTGTGAGCAAACGCCGTACGATTCGGCCCTGCCCCTTGCTCCGTCTAACTTCCGAGGTGCCCATCGATGTGGCTGCGAAACCCGCGCTTCCAACGTTTGATTGGAGGCGGCATTCTCGAACGCATTTCGATCGGCGCCGTCGCCCGCATGGAATTGATGAGCCTGTCCGGCCACAAAGAGCCGTCGGTGCTCAATCTGATTCGCGATATGCGCCGCAAACGGCGCTCGCTCACCACGGCGAACGAGGCCTTCTTGTGCCACACGATCGCCCGGGCACAGAGCCGCCTCGACGGCGCCATGGCCGAAGTGGGCGTCTACGAAGGGGGGACGGCGCGGATGATCTGCGAGGCGAAGGGAGATCGCGCGCTCTACCTGTTCGACACGTTCGAAGGGCTGCCCGAGCCGACCGAGTCGGAAAAGCAGGTCCACCGCGAGCATCAATACACGACGAGTTTCGAGCGCGTGAAGAAGTTTCTCGAACCCTACTCGAACGTACATATGTACAAGGGGTACTTTCCGGCCACGGCGGGCCCGATCGAGAACCTGAAGTTTTCGTTCGCCAACTTCGACGTCGACCTCTACCAGAGCACGCTCGACTGTTTGAACTTCTTCTACCCGCGCATGCTGCCCGGCGGCATCATGCTCTCGCACGACTACTCCGTGCTGGCAGGCGTGCGTCAGGCCTTCGCCGAATTCCTCGAAGGCAAGCCCGAGGATATCATCGAGCTGCCCACCACGCAGTGCATGCTGATCAAGCGCTAAGACCAGCCTGCAAGCTTCAGCCGCACGACAAAAACTGCTCTCATCGAGTCATGGAAGATGACATGTTGCAGAGGTTTTCTCCGCGAGTGCGTTTTTCTCTCGTGAACTTGTTGTTTCTGGTGTTTGGCATCGCGATCGGCTTTGCCGCCAACGTTCGCACGTGGGAATTGCTCGTCGGTTTGGCGGCGAATGAAGCGTACCGCACCTCGTTGCCCGACTATACGATCCGGCCCCCCGATGTCATCCGCGTCGCTATCACGAGCAGTGCTTCGCACGCCACGGTGTCGGGCGAATACCTCGTCACTCCCGACGGATCGGTGAATCTCGGCTTCTTGGGATCGGTCCCGGTCGCCGGCAAGACGATTTCCGAAGCCCAAGCCGCCATCCAATCAGCGGCCAAAGCGCGGCTCACCGAGCCGCAAGTCAACGTCGATGTTTACGGGTACAACAGCTCGGTTTACTACATCGTCGAGCAGGAGCCGGGCCGTGGCGATTTCGTGACTCGGCTCCCCATTACGGGCAATGAAACGGTGCTGGACGCCGTCGCCCAGATCGGCGGAATCCAAACGCCTGAACGGACACGTGTCTGGATCTCGCGCCCGTCAGCCAACGGAGTCGGAGCCGCCCAGGTGCTTCCCTTGGACTGGAAGCAAGTTTCTCAAGGCACGACGACCACGACGAACTACCAGATCTTGCCGGGCGATCGCGTCTTCATCGCTCGCGCCGACGTGCCGTAGGTCACGTACGGGCCGCGCGACCTACGGGACGTTCACGTCGGTGAGCGTTTCGCCGGGCTCTTCGTCGGCGATGAGATCCAGCAGCAGATCGTAGAGGAACCAGTCGAGCGCGCCGTGGCCGGCGAGCGTGTCGATCGCGTCGTCGGCCAGCGCCGTCACTCCGGGTACGAGCGTCACCGAGCCATTCAGACCCCCGGCGAGCGTGCCCGCGATGTGGGCCACGCGGTCCTCGTAGAGATGCGTCGAGGTCCATTCCGCGTGGAGACTGACGAGCGCGGCCACGTTCGAGTCGAACGTGGTGTTGTTGCCGACGAGCAGATCCTCGTCGGCCGAGCCGTCGAGCACGTCGGCGCCGGTGCCGCCGAAGAGCAAGTCGTGTCCGGCGCCGCCCACGAGCGAGTCGTTGCCTTTGACGCCACTCAGGATGTCGTTGCCGAGGCCGCCGAGCAGGGTGTCGTTCCCTTCGTTGCCGTCGGCGCCGCCGAAGAGCAGGTCGTCGCCGGCGCCCCCCTCGACGCGATCGTTGCCCGTATGAGCGAAGATCTGGTCGTTGCCTGCTTCGCCGAAGAGCGAATCGGCGCGTCCTTCGGCGCCGTCGCCGCCATCGCCGAAGATGGTATCGTGGCCATTTCCGCCGAAGATCGTATCGCGGCCCCCTTCGGTGCCGTCGCCATCGCCGTAGAGCAGGTCGTCGCCGTCGCCGCCGACGATCGAGTCGGCTCCTTCGTTGCCGTCAGCCGAGAGGGAGCTGTTCAGATCGCCCCGTAGCGTATCGTTGGCGCCGCCACCCAAGAGCGTGTCGCCGTGTCGTCCACCTTCGAGGAAGGCGGGAATCGTGACCAGCGCCGCCGCATCGAGGCGATCGTACCCGGCGTGCCCCTGGGCATGGACATTCGTGATGCCGGTGAAGGTCAGCAACTCCCCCACGGCATGGCCCCCTATCGAGACGGTGCGGACTTCGACCACCCCGGGCGCCGTTTCTTCGAATTCGACCACGTCATCGCCGCCGCTCCCTTCCCACTCGACGATCGATCCGACCTGCTCCACCCGGTAGACGTGGATCGCATGCGTGGCAAACGCGCTGACGCCTCCATCGCGATCGGTCACGCGCACCCCGACGTTCCAGGTGCCGACGCTGAAGGCATGCGAAAGGATCACCGACGTCGAACCGTTCGTCGTTTCGTCGACCGTGCCGTTGCCGTCCCAATCGAACTCGTACGTAAAGCTCGAGGCCTGATCGATCGGTCCGGCGTCCGCCGCCGTCGCGGTGAAGGCATGCAGCACGCCAGGCTTCGATACATGAGGGCCGGTGAGCGTCGCCACGGGCGGGGCGTTCAGAATGGCAAGCGACACGGGGGCCGAATCGGTCACGCCCCCGTCGTCATCCTGCACGCGCACCTGGATCTCGATCGCGGCCGGTCCATCGTCGAAGCCCCAGGCGAGCAACTCGGCCCACGTGACGACAACCGATGCGCCGCTCGCATCGTCGAACTCGCCATCGCCGTCGAGGTCCCACAGATAGGTCAGCGGATCGGCCTCGCCCGCGGGATCAGTGCCCGTGGCGGTCAGTGTCACCGTGCTCCCCTCGGCAATTTGGTAGGGGCCCCCCGCGTCGGCCGACGGCGCCGTGTTGTGTACCGTCAGCAGGACCATGGCAGACGTCACGATGTGTCCCGCGCCATCGTCGACGCGCAGCCGGACCTCGTGCGAGGCGGGCCCATCGGCGATGCCCAGTGCCACAAGCGCGGACCAGGGGACGACGGGGTTCAGCCCCGTCGCGTCGTCGAAGATCTCATCGCCATTGAGATCCCAGCTATAGCTGAGCACGTCATCCAGATCGGGGTCGGTCGTCCCCGTGCCATCGAGCGCGAGCGAATCCCCTTCGGCGATCTCGTAGGGGCCACCGGCGTCGGGCACGGGTGGCGCATTGTGTTGGTTGCCAAAATCGATTCCCTCGACGATCTCGCCCGCGGCCAGCATAACCGTGTGCGTGCCGGGCCCGACGATTTCACCGCCGCCGCCAGGCGTTTTGAGCGCCAGAATGGCTTCGCCGAGCGCCAGCACGTCAACGCGAGGAAAGTTCAGCCCGGTGTTCGTGACGTTGTCGTCTTCGTCGTCGCCGTCGTTGATCGTGACACCGGTCGACTGCAATAACGAGCGGAATTCGGCAAACGTGAGTCGTCGTCCGAGTTCTTGCACGGCCAGTTGCTGCGCGAGGACGGCAATGCCGGCGATATGGGGCGCCGCCTGGCTCGTGCCCGAGTAGTTGGAGGTTCCGCCCGAGGGCCCCGCGCCGGTAATCACCGCCCCGGGCGCGAAGACGTCGAGCAACGTGGCGTGTCGTTGCGAGAAGCTGGTGATGCGATCCGGGCCGGTGGTGAAGTCGCGCGCGCCGCTGCTGAAATTGAAGGAGCCGGCGTTCGAGTCCCACACGGCCCCCACCGCCAGCGAATTAGGATCGGCCGCGGGATAAGAGATTCCCGGCGTGCTGTTATTCGTATAAAAGGCATTGCCGGCGGCGGAAACGACAATCACGTTCATCGCGGCCAGCGCCGCCAGTTCGTCCCCCAGGCCGTAGGCCGTGGCAGCCGAGGTATAATTCGTGTCGTCTCCCAAGGACATGTTGACGCTGACGATGTTGTACGTGGTGGCATTCGCGATCACCCACTGCAGGGCGTCTTCAACGTCGCCAAAGCTGCCCTCCCCCCCGGCGTTCGAGAAGACCTTGAGCGCGATAATATTCACGGCGGGCGCCATGCCGCCGAACGTGCCGCTCTGCGAAGCGACGATGCTGGCCACATTCGAGCCGTGTCCGTTGACGTCGCTGGCGTTCGAGTCATTATCGGCGAAATCCCAAGCGTAGACGATGCGATCGGCCACACCGTTGCTGTCGGCGTCGGGCCCGAAGAACGGATGATCGAGATCGATGCCCGTGTCGATGATGACCGAGGCGAAGCCGCTGCCATTGATACCAGCGAAGCGCGGATCGGTCCGGAAGGCCGGCAAATTGATCAACGGCGACGAGACGTTCAAACGCGGCACGTTCCCCAGCGTCGGAGATGAACTGACCAACTCGCCCATCACCTGCATCGGCGCGGTGGAACCGGTCGTCGTGATCGGGGGAATGTCTTGTCGCGCTTGTTGCCCGCTGCCGGCCGATTCGCTTCCGCCTTCGTTCGGCGTCGGGTAGGTTTGCGTCCAGCCGGGCTTCATCAACTCGGCCACGACGTAGCTGCCGGCCGGCAACTCGACAAAGGCGTAGGCGCCGTTCTCGTCCGTGGTGGTCGAGGGCTCGAGGTACGTGATCTGGAGCGACCAGCTTACGAGCGTGCCCACGTCGATGCTCGCGTCGTCCGTGACGCTTAACGTCCAGGTGCCACCGGGATGGAGTCCATCGAAGAGCGAGAGGAGACCCTCGGGCCGGTACGATCCGCTAAAGGGGGCCGTGCCCGCGGTGATCGCCACCGATGCCTCGTCGTCGAGCGTCGTGCCGGTGAAGTTCTGGCCGTTGCCGCCAACATCGGTGAAGAGCTCGACTTGTGCTCCGGTCGGACCGATCAGAAAGACGTCGAGGTCGGCCGCGTAGGTGTGCTGAATGGTGAGCGTCACGTTCACGTCGACGACCGTGCCGAGCTGCGCGACGACGTCGAGCGTGGACGTCACCGTGGTCAGATTGGGAATGGCCACCGGTACGTTGGCCGACGTGACCGTTTGCGTGTGCGTGTCGAACGCGCCGTTCTCGTTCAGATCGAGAAAGATGGTCCAATCCGCAAGCCCCGGCTCCCCTTCGTTCCAGGCGCCATCGCCGTTGAGATCGTTCCACTTCGAGCCGCGGATTTCGCCCGGTGCGTTGTTCACGATCGTGAACGTGGCGGTGTACTGGTCGTCGGGCGATTCGCCGGGCGTCGCATCGTTGTCCTGGTCGAGGGCGAAGCCGTCATCGGCGTCCAGGAGGTCGGGTCCCAGTACGAGCGTATACGCGCCCACCGCGGATTGTGCATTAAACGAGACACGCAACGTGTTCTGATTGAGCCAGGCGAAGCCGGTCAATTCGGCCGCGAGATCTCCCGTCGGGCCGGTGAAGCTGACAACATCCAGGGCCAGCGAGAAGCTCGCCTGATCCATCGCCTCGCTGAAGTTGAACTCGAACGAGTCCCTGGGACCCTCTAAAGAGCCGATGGGAGAGGACGATACGATCCGCGGCGGCGCGGGGCCCGTGGGGGCCGCCGTGCCATGGAGCTTGAGCGTCCAATTCGTCCACGTGCCGACGTCCGCGGCTGCTTCGTCCGCGACCTTGAGCGTCCATTGTCCGAGCGACGACTCGCCCCAATGATGCGTCGAGCTGAAGGTCCAGCTCGCATAGTGGTCGTTCGGATCGTTATGGGGCTCGGCCAGGATCGATTGCGTACCGTCGGGCGAGGTGAGCACGACGCGCAAGTCGCCCCGAAAAGTATGCGACGCCGTAAAGACGACTTCGACGCGTTCGACGACGAGATCGTCGGTCACGTTGATCGACGAGGTAATGCCCGCGGTGCTGTTGTCTGGAATCGCCAGTCCGACGTTCGTCACGGGCGAAACGAACGAGGTCTCGGGCGCGACGGTTGTCCAGGTCGTGGCCGCGGCGACCGCGGCGGCGGCATCGACCGCGCCGAACCCGTACTTGTGATTGACCGGCCGTCCGGCGCCGTTCGTGGCCCAGCCCGGGTCGGCCGGATGGTTTTGCGCCGCGGTGTCGACCAGGATGTACTGCACGTCGCGGTAGGTGAGAGTCGGGTTGGCCTCGAGCATGAGGGCAATGACGCCTGCCACGAGGGGTGCGGAGGACGAGGTGCCTCCAAAAAGGTTGGTGTATCCGCCGCTGGTCGTGGTAGTGGTGATGCCCGCCCCCGAGCCGCTCGAGTACGACGTGACGAGAATCGAGGCGCCAGGCTCGCTGTAGGCGGCCTGCACTCCGTTGTGATCGATCGCCGAGACGGCAATCACGAAGCGGCTGCTGGCATACCCGTCGTAATTCACGTTGTCCTGGTAGGTCAGGCCGTTGCCCGCCGACCAGACGTAGATGCTGCCTAGTCCTCCCCGTCCGGTGGTGACACCGTTTTGCAGGGTGGCGCGCGTGAGTGGCCCCGGCCCCGCCAGACGCTGGCCGTCGTCAAGCGGCCCCCAGCTATTCGTGTAGATGTCGATCGTCTGAGCGGCGTACGACAGGGCGGCCGCCTCCTGCGAGTCGGTGGTCGCCGCGCCGGTCAGACGCAGCGCGGCGAGTTGCGCGTTGGGGGCGGCGCCGGTAACGCCGATGCCGTTATTGCCGCGCGCCACGGCGACCCCGGCCACCGAGGTGCCGTGCGAGTCGCCGCCGAGTTGCTCCGGATCGAGATCGTTGTCGTTGAAGTCGAAACTGGCCGACGCAAGATACTGCGTGGTGAGATCGGGATGCGTATGCTCCAGCCCGTCGTCGACGATCGCGATGACGACGCCTGTGCCCTGCGCCGTATCCCAGGCGCTCGCAAGGTTGGCATCGGCCCCCGGCGTGCCTCCCGACTGGCCCGTGTTCTGCAGATGCCATTGGTCCGCAAAGAGGGGATCGTCGGGCGTGAAACGCCCCTGCTGCTGCTGGGCAAAGACGGGGACGATGCTCGCGAACTCCGCGGCGCCGATCAACTTCGCCACGGCGCGGCTGAAGGGCATCTCGGCCCCGAAGTCGACGAGCAGCGTATCGGGTGCGTAGTCCAACGTACGAACCGCGAGTATCTCGCCCCCACGAGCCAGGTTCGCGGCAAGCGACTTGGTATCGAGCGATGCTCCGGACGAATCGCGTCCCAGCGTGGCGAGCCACTGCCCGGTGTAGACCAACTTGGTTTCGATGGCCGGGGCGGCGGTGGTGGCGATCGCTCGGCCAGCGGCGTCTTTGAGCGAGCCGGTCTCGCTGTTGTTTTGCCACCAGTCGGCGGTGCTGCCCGGCACGAGCGCGTTGGCCAGCACCGCATAGGCAGGCAACTGGTCGAAGGGGGTAACGCTCAGCAAGCGGCGCTGCTCGAGCGATTCGCCCCGCAGTGATCGCGCGTGCGAAACATCGAATTTGCCGCGTCTCGGCCATCCCGATCGGCGCGCGGCGTTCCCCTTCGCAAGGCGCGATGTTGGCGCCGCTGGCATCGATGGCCTCACGAAAGCGTAAGAGCAGGAATCGGGGGGAAGCGACTTGCCATCCAAGCGGGCATCCGAGCCACTGTCGACGTCAAGCTCGTCCGCACGCGAAGCACCCGCCAGGGCGCACAAGCTCCCCGTGCGAAACATTTTATTCGCGGCCCCCGACGACGCAAGAAAAGCTTTGGGCCGCCCGTGCGTGCCTGCCCGCCACGCGTCACGCCGAGCTGGCTTTGCCGCGCAGCCAGCTACGATCGAAAACCGTTCCCGTGGGATTCAGCAGCAGCCAGCAAAGTCCGGCGGCCAGGTACAATCCGGCGAACAACGGCAGCACGAGATGCCAGCCCCCCGACCAGTCGACGACGAGCGGGACCACCAAGGGCAGTACCAGGGCCCCCAGGCTGCCCGACATGTTCATCGTGCTGAATACGGCGGCCACGTGGCGCCCCCCCATGTCGATCGTCAGGCTATAGGAACAGGGCCCGGCGGCGGCCGCACAGAACGAGCCTGCGCTGATCAATAGCACGGCCAGCAGGGCGTTGTCGACCGGATAAGCCGCCAGGATGAAGGCGGCGCAGACGAAGACGCTGACCGTGCTGAGCCATTGCCGCGCCATACGGAGACTGCCCGTGCGTACGAGGAGCCAATCGGACAGGCTCCCCCCCAGCACGCTGCCGACGACGACCGCGATCAGGGGCAGGCTCGTCAGCCATCCCGATTGGGCAATCGAGATGCCTCGACTCTCTTGTAGATAGGTGGCGAACCAACTGGCGAAAAAGATGTAGCCTGCTGCGCGGAAAAACTGTTGGCCATTGATGGCCCACATGGCGGGGCTGGTGAGCAACGCCAACCAGGGGATCGGTTCTTTCCTGGTGGGCGCCGCGGCGCTCGAGGCAAGCTCGACGTTTGTCTCGGGCATGAGCAAGCGGCGCTCGGCGGCGTTCACGCGCGGATGGTCGGCCGGTGCATCGCGAAACCAGAAGTAGAACCAGAGCGAGAAGAGCAGCCCGGGCAGGCAGAACAAGTAGTAAGTTTCTCGCCATCCGACGTCGACCACCAGCCACCCCGCCAAAGCGACCCCCAGGGCGCCCCCGACCGACATGGCGGCCGAGAGGGAGCCGCTGGCCAGCCCACGCCGGTTCAAGGGCAACCATACGGCGACCGAGGTCGTGGCGCAGGGAAAGACCCCTGCCTGGGCGGCTCCCATCAGCGAGCGCGCCGCCAACAGGCCGACAAAGCCATGCCCCCAACCGATCATGCCCGTTGCCAGCGACCAGACGACGGCGAGCAGGGGCAGCGTGCGGCGAGTACCCCAATGGTGCGCCAGCCAGCCCGTGGGAAGTTGAAAGATGGCATACGTCAGAAAGAAGGCCGACATGACGCGTCCCATCTGCTCCTTGCTCAGGCCGAGTTCGGCGCGGATGGTGCTCTCGGCCACGCCGATCGAATTGCGCTGCACGTAGGCGATGATGGCGAAGCCGCACAGCGCCGCCAGGACCAGGTAGCGGGTCAGCGTGGGGCGCGCGGCCGTATCGTCGGGGCCGTGCGACGAGTGGTCGGTGGCTGCGGATGAGGTGGATTCGGTCACGCGGAGACCATGTGGCCTGGGCTGCGGGGCGGCATGCGTCGTACGAGATGTCTTTCGACGGTCGGCGAGGGCAGGTCGAACTATCGCCCCGTTTCGTGTCGGACGCAAGCAAGTTGCCGTGGGGGCGGGCCTCGTGCCGCGGTCGTCGGCCGGCGCTGCGCGGTGGCTCTAGTCCTTTTCGGTGCGATGCTTTACGATGAGCGCGTGCCGCGAGGGAGTCGCGGTGGACGAAACGCCAACCGGGAACGGATGCCTGCCATGACCCGCGACGACGCGCGCCTGCGAAACGAATCGTCCCACAGTGCCACGAGCTCGTGTCGCGCAGCTTGCCCCGTCTGTGGTGGCGCCGTCACCGAGATTCGGGCCAAGCTCGTCTGTACGCACTGCCACACGATCTGCGAAACCTGCTGCGACGGTGGTCGCGCCGGTTAGTTCGCCACGGCCCTTTTCCTGATCTTGCCCGCTACGCCGATTCGCTTGTTCGACGAGGAGAAGTTGGATGTCGATCTCGAAGTTCATGGACCACAACTTTCGGCACTTCAACGCGCGCGAGACGGTCGCCGCGGCGCAGGCCTGGAAGGATCACCTCGCCGCCGGCAACAAGATGCTCGTCTCGCTGGCCGGCGCCATGAGCACGGCCGAGCTGGGCATCTCGCTGGCCAAGATGATTCGCGCGGGCAAAGTTCATGCCATCTCTTCGACGGCCGCCAATCTGGAAGAAGACATCTTCAACCTGGTGGCGCACGACGAGTACCGCATGGTGCCCGAGTATCGCGACCTCTCTCCCGCCGACGAGGTCAAGCTGCGGGACGAAGGCTTCAACCGCGTCACGGATACCTGCATTCCGGAGACGGTCATTCGACATCTCGAGTCGAACCTGACCCGCTTCTGGCAAGAAGCGGCCGGCAAGGGAGAGTCGTACTTTCCTTATGAATACTTCTACCGGCTGATCGAAGACCGCGTGCTCGACGAGCACATGCAGATCCCGCGCGAAGATTCCTGGGTCGTGGCGGCCTACGAGCGCCAATTGCCGATCTACACGCCAGGCTGGGAAGACTCGACGCTGGGCAACATCTTCACGGCCCGCGTGATTGAAGGAAAAATCAAGACCCACGCCGTCATCAAGAGCGGCACGCAGCAGTTGCAGCACTTGGTCGAGTGGTATCGGCACACGCTCCAGGAAGGCACCATCGGTTTCTTCCAGATCGGCGGCGGCATCGCGGGGGACTTCGCCATCTGCGCCGTGCCGCTGATGATCCAGGATCTCGAGCTCGACATTCCTTACTGGAGCTACTTCGCGCAGATCTCCGATTCGACGACGTCGTTCGGTTCCTACTCGGGCGCCGTGCCGAACGAGAAGATCACCTGGAACAAGCTGGCCGAAGATTCCCCCCGCTTCATGATTAACTCCGATGCGTCGATCGTGGCGCCGTTGATCTTTGCCTACGTGTTGGGTGAGTAATCGATGGCGATCCGGCCGGCGCGCCCGGTCACAACGCGAACAGACCAAGGCCGACTCGATCACTGCGACAAACCGCCGGCGACCGCACGTCGCCCGCGGCGATGAACTCGGAGCGGCGCCGATGGAAGATCGCCTGGAATCGGACAAGTGCTCGGTGTTTCTCAAGGCACTGGCCGATCCGCAACGCCTCAAGCTCGTGCAATGCCTGCAAACGCGGGCGCAGAGCGTGACCGAGTTGGCCGACGAGCTGCAGGACGAGCTGCGCAACGTCTCGCACCATCTGGGGGTCTTGAAGAACGCGGGACTCGTCGAATCTCAACGGTCGGGCCGACAGATGATCTACACGCTGGTGCCCGGAGTGTTGCGTCCCGCGCAGTCGCCTGAGGTCCACGATTCGCTCGATTTGGGCTGCTGCCGCCTGGTCTTGGGCCCCACCGAGCCGCAAGAGATCAAGCCACTGCGCGGTCGCGGCGATTGAACGGACGGGCTGCCGCGTCGCGTTGCGCCGGGGGCTCGGCATCGACCAGTTTTTCCTGCGCGGTCGAGTCGAACTGCGGCTCTCGCCACTCATCTGCGCGCGACAGATGCGGCACGGGGATCACCTCGGTGCGCAGGTACAACTCGTCGATCGCCTGCGGATCGCACGTCACCTCGCGAGGTTCCTCGAGGCGGCAAAACCATCGGTCGATTCGTCTGCTATGCAGACAGGTGGTTGCCACGATCAGGCCGAGGATGGCCCCCGTGTAAACATCGCTGACGAAATGCGCGCCGTACGCGATGCGTTCCAGCCCCACGAGCACGGCGCCCCCCAGAAACAGAACGCGCCCGCGGGGATAAACCCAGGCGAGTGCCAAGGCCAGCCCGACGGCGGTCGCCGTGTGCGCCGAGGGAAAGCTTTGTATCGCGCTGGGCGAGTGGACCCCTGGCCACCAGCCGACGAAGGTCGAGGCCATGTCGGCCGGATCGAACGAGCCCGTCACCGGACGGTAACGCCCCACGATCACCTTGAGCGCATCGGCCACCATGCCCGCTCCGATGGCCATCGTCAGCATGCGTGGCGTGCGCCGCAGGTTCTGCGGATCGAGGCGCCAAATAAGCGCCACGATCAAGAGCACGCTGATTCCATTGCCAAACGGCTCGGCCACGGCGAGTAACTCTTCCAACGGTTCGGGGTGGCTGTGGTTGAGCGCATAGACCGCCACTGGGCCGTCGAGCCAGAGCCAGCCGGCCAGCACGCACGCCAGCAACACACCGATGAGAGCGGCGCAGCGCAGCGCCACCGAGGTAGCAACCCACGAGGGTAAGGCCGTCGACTGGAGAGACGTATGAAACATGTCGGCCAGCGCGGGCCGTGGGCGATCGACTCGATGCGCCATCGAGATGAATCCTGCGAAGAGAAATGGATGAGTTGGCCGTTCGTCAGAGTCGACGAGCCGCGAACGCGGTGCCAACGGCGGGGCGGATTCTAGTGAGATCGCAGGGCTGAGAAAACGCCGTTTCGCGACACCCCGCAGCGCCGCATCTGAAGGCAGAAAAATGCTTGCGATGCGTGCTGCAACCCTGGCGGCGATGCTAGCACTTCGGTGAAGGCTTTTCCGAAATGACGTTGCCCATTTTTGCGAGGCACTTCTACACTACGCGGCCCACGCGGCTCCCTCGCCGCGCCGTGCTGTGAAATTTTTCCTCGGCCGCGAGCTATCGTCATGTCGCGTCTCGTCTGGCACCACGTGTGGATCGTGTTGGCGGCAGCCGCCGTGTTCTTCACGAATCTTGGCGGCGCGGGCCTGTTCGACGAGGACGAGCCCAAGAATGCCTCGTGCGCGCGAGAGATGCTCGCGCGGGGGGACTGGGTCGTGCCTCGCTTCAACGAGGAACTGCGGACCGACAAGCCGGTCTTGCTCTACTGGCTGACGATGCCGGCGTATGCCTGTTTCGGCGTGTCGGAGTTCAGCGCGCGCCTGGCTTCGGCCGTCCTGGCGCTGGGCACGGTACTGGCGACTTATCACCTGGGTCGGATTCTGTTTCGCGCCGAAGTGGGACTCTGGGGCGCGCTCGCGTTGACCAGTGCGCTGAGCTTCGATGTTGTGGCCCGGGCCGCCACGCCCGACTCGACGTTGATCTTCTTCACGACGCTCGCGCTGTGGACCTATGCCTGGTCCGTCTCGCGACGAGTGGAGAATGTCTGGCAGCGCGGGGACGAACTGCCGCTCGATCGTCTTGCCGATCCGCTCACGGCGCTGGATGTGGAGTTCGCGGCGATGCGATCGTTCGCCCCGCACGCCTGGTGGGGGGCCGTGTTGCTCTACGCCGCGATGGGGTTGGGCGTATTGGCCAAAGGCCCCGTGGCCGTGGTCCTGCCGACCGCCTGCCTGGGCCTGTTCCTCCTGGTGGTAAACACCCCCTGGCTGACGGCCGAGGGCTTCGGAATCGGACGTCGCGAGAAGCTCCGGCTGTGGATCCTGCGCGCCGTGCGCCCGCTGGCTCCCCGGCGCATTGGGCGGGCAGCGTGGACGCTCCGCCCCGTGACCGCGGTGCTCACGGTCGCGGCGGTGGCTCTCCCCTGGTATGTCCTGGTCGGCCTGCGCACCGATGGCGCGTGGCTGGCGGGCTTTCTGGGCAAGCACAACGTGGGACGCTTTGTCACCTCGCTCGAAAACCACGGCGGGCCTTTCTTCTACTACCTGATTGTCCTGGCCATCGGCTTTTTTCCCTGGTCGATCTTCTTCAGCCTGACCGGCATTCACGTGCATGCTCGACTCCGCTCGCGGCATCCGTGGCGAGCCGGCTATCTGCTGTTGTTGTGTTGGCTGGGCATGTATCTCGTTTTCTTTTCGCTCGCCCGCACGAAGTTGCCCAATTACATCCTGCCCGCTTATCCGGCGCTGGCCCTGTTGACGGGCGCCTTGATCGAGCAATGGGTCGCCGAACCGGCGGCGCTTTCGCGCCGGTTGGTCCGTCTGGCGCTGGGGACCTTGGGGCTCGTCGGAGTCGGGCTGCTCGTCGGACTGCCGATTGCGGCCTACTTCGTGCTGCCCGGCGAGGCGATGATCGGGCTCGTCGGCGTGATACCGCTCGTCGGCGCGATCGTGGCCTATCGAGCCGTCTTGCGGAACGACACGGCCCGCGCGGCGACCGTGATAGCCATGAGCTGCACGCTGCTGGCGTGCGGCGTGTTTGGCTTCGCCGCGTCGCGCGTCGCGCGGCATCAGAACAGCCCCGCCCTGGTCGCCCTCGCGCGCGAGCAGGCACACGGCGCGCCCCAGCTCGCCGCCTTCGATTGCTTTACGCCGAGCCTGGTGTTCTACGCCCAAGGGCGCGTGACGCCGCTGGGAATGCCCGAGGACGTGGCAAACTTTCTGCACAGCGATCGGCGAGCCTATCTCGTGGCCCGGGTCGACAGCCTGCCCTTGCTCGAGCCCGTCTTACCGGCCGAGGTGCGGGTGCTCGCGCGCCAGCCACGCTTCCTGCGCAAGGGAGAGCTCGTGCTGCTGGGACGAGCTGGAACGAGCGTCCCGGCACTGGCGACCCCATCCCGTGCCGTGGCCGAGGAGTTGAAACGATGAGCGTCTCCGTGGTGGTGCCGATCTACAACGAGATCGAAGGGATCGACGCGCTCTACGCGGCGCTGCGCCCGGTGCTCGTGCGGCTGGGTCGTCCTTTCGAGATGATTCTGGTCGACGATGGCTCGACCGACGGTACTTCGGCCGCGCTCGATGCCCTGGCGTCGCGCGATCCGGCCGTCAAGGTGATCCATTTCCGCCGCAACTTCGGCCAATCGGCCGCCATGGCGGCCGGCCTGCACATGGCCCGTGGCGACGCGATCGTGACGCTCGACGCCGATTTGCAGAACGATCCCGAAGATATTCCGCTGCTACTTGCTGAGCTCGACAAGGGCTACGACCTGGTCCACGGCTGGCGGCGCGACCGTCAGGACGAGCTCGTACGGCGCAAGCTTCCGTCGCGCATCGCCAATTGGCTCATCGCGCGCGTCACCCATTTTCCGGTCCACGACCTGGGTTGCACGCTCAAGGCGATGCGCCGCGAGATCGCCGAAGAACTCGATCTCTACGGCGAGATGCACCGCTTCATCCCGATTCTCGCGCATGGGCGCGGAGCGCGTTGCGTCGAAATCGTCACGCGCCATCACCCGCGCCGCTTCGGTACCTCGAAATATGGCCTGTCGCGCACCGTGCGTGTCCTGCTCGATCTGCTGACCGTGAAGTACATGATCCACTACCTCGGCAGCCCGATGAAGCTGTTCGGTTTGTTCGGGCTGGCCTGCGGCGGGCTCGGCACATTGTCGGGAATGGCCACTCTGCTGATGAAGCTGGTCGGAGGCGTCGACATGACCGGCAATCCCCTGCTGCTGCTCACCAGCTTTGCGTTGCTGGCGGGGTTGCAGTTCATCGTGATGGGCATGCTCGGCGAGATCGGCGTGCGCACCTACTACGAGAGCCAGGGCAAGCGGCCCTACGCGATTCGCACGACCAAGAACTTCGAGCAATCGCTGGCCGTGGTGGCCGATTCGGTACCGGATGCCCGCGCCGCGTGAACCTCGGCCGAGCGTCGCTCGATCGAGATTGTGCCGCCGAACAAGACGCAGGGGGCGTGCGAACGAAGATTACGCGCCGATTTCGCGGTCCGTGTTAGAACATCTTGGGCCGCGGCTGAGCGAGCCATTCCTGTGGCGTGGCAGGTTCCTCTTCCTGGGGTGTGAAGAGCGAGCCGAACCAGCTCTTTTTTTTCTGCGGTTTGACCGGTTGCTGCCAGCCGGTGTTCTGCACGATGCGCGACTTTGTTTCCGTGCGCCGGATGCCGAACATGTCGCCGGTCGCGGCGAAAAATCGCTTCGTGTTGGTGCCCATGCGCCCCAGCCACGATGGTTTGCCCGCTGGCATCCGGTGGGCCTGTTTCGTGCTCTGCTTTGCCGACGATTCGACGGCCGGCGGGTGCATGGGCTTGCCGTCGATGATCGGCACGCTCGACGAGCCAAGCGTCTCCATAGCACTGGGGATCTCACTCTCGGAGCTGGCCGAACGCCGCTTGCCGGCTTGTTGCGAGTAGGCCACCGAGCTGACGGCGAATAGCGCGAGCAGACAGGCCAAGGCCGAACCGGCACGCACCGAACTGCCGGTACGAAGTGACAAGCGGTCAGTGAGACGCATTGCTTCGACCTTCCTCTGGCAGCGGCGGCGGCAGGCCCGCGCAAGCCAGATTCCGAGCATGGAAGAAACCTGTTCCAGAACGGCAGAGAAGAGGGGACGGAGTGTCGCAAATGGGGGCCACAGAATCCAGAGCGGTTTTGCTGCGCGCGGGCGCTAGCAATAGTGGCGTCGATTGTCGCTGCGGGGCGTTTGGCGTAGCATGTGGCCTGAAAGGTGGATCGCTCGTCCCCAGCAGGATGCGAGCGGACCTTGCGGCGTAGTCTTTCTCTGGATGTGGTGCGAAGTGGCAACGGCAGCGGTAGCACAGCGACGACTCGGCTTTTTGGGCGCAGGCCGCATGGCCACCGCCTTGGCGCAAGGCTTTCTGGCCCAGGGGTTGGCCAGCCAGCAAGCAATTCTGGCCGGCGAACCATCTCCGGCGGCCGCCGAAGAATTCGCGCGCCACACCGGTTGCCGCACCACGACCGACAATGTCGAAGTCGTCTCACAGGCCGACGTCGTCTTGCTGGCGGTCAAGCCGCAGCAGGTGACCGAGGTGCTGGCGGGCCTCAAGGGGCGTTGGCGTGCCGAGCAACTGGTGCTTTCGATCGCGGCAGGAGTCCGATTGGCGACGCTTGCCGATCTCATCGGCGCCGGCCCCCGACTCGTGCGCGTCATGCCGAACACGCCCTGCCTGGTCGGCCAAAGCGCCAGCGCCTATTCCTTGGGCGCTACCGCGACGCCGGACGACGCCGCGTTGGTGGCCACGCTGCTGGGCGCCGTCGGTCGGGCCTGGCAGGTGTCGGAGTCGCATCTCGACGCCGTGACGGGGCTGTCGGGCTCGGGACCGGCCTTTGTCTATGTGATGATCGAGGCGCTCAGCGATGGGGGCGTCCGCATGGGGTTGCCGCGCGATCTGGCCACGTCGCTGGCCGCGCAGACGGTGCTCGGCGCGGCGACGATGGTCCTCGAGACGGGGGAACATCCCGGCGTGCTCAAGGACCAGGTGACCAGTCCGGGGGGAACGACGATTGCGGGCCTGGCAGCGCTCGAGTCGGGCGGGCTCCGGGCGGCGCTCATCTCGGCGGTCGAGGCGGCCACGCGCCGCTCGCAAGAGTTGGGGCGTTCCGGATAAACTGAAGAGGGAGATTGGGTCCCCGCCCGGTGATCTCCGCGGCGCAACCGGCAAGGTGCTCGTTTCCGGCCGGCTGCCGCCAGATTGCACTCGCTTGGATTGATTTCTCGAGAGGTGTCGGATGTCGATTCTGTGCATGGTGGATGACAAGCACGTCCCCATCTACCGCGTCATGTGGGTCTCGCAATTGCCGCATTTCTGCGGCGCCGAAGATTGCGAGCGCGAAGGCCAGTACGAGGTGCGGCTCGAACAAGGGGAATCGGTTTGGGCTCGCCTCCACGAGCGCGACAAGCTGCTCGAGGCGCTCGAAGAATGGCAGGGCGGATTGGGGCCACCGCCCGACGATGACGTGCTCGACGAAGAGGACGAGTGACGTCACCAGAATGCGAAAGGATGCGAAGCCATGTCGCTTTTCGACGACGAACGCTTTCAGTGGCGCGAAACGTACTTCGTGCTGTTTCAAAATGAGAAGCGACCGAAGCTGGAGGCCGTGGTCCGGCTGCTACGTGGTTTGAATCCGCGCTGCGTGATCGAGGCCTCGCAATCGGACGAGAAAGGACGGTTGGAGCAGTTGACCATCCTTTCGCCCGATGATTATGCCGCGATCGATATCAGCTACATCTACGGCGAGGATGTCATCGCCCAGGTCGACGAGATCGCCGGCGAGCTGCGCGAGACACGCGATTTCGACGTCGAAAAGCTGACCAAGCTCGCCACTGCCGACGCGCGCTTCGATGTCATGCACTTCGAGCAACTGGCCGATGCCGAGGAAGAGGACGAACTGCTCGACCCCAGCGCGCTGCTGGCGGCGCTCGAGTCGCTGGCCGATCTCACCGACGGAGTGGCCGTCGATCCGCAGTCGGGTTCGATTTTGTAACTCCCGGGCGCGCCGCGCCGGTCGCTCACGCTTCGAACGTCACTCGGTGCAGCTCGGCGCCGTCGAGCTTCTTCATCACGAGCTGCAGCTTGTGGCGCGTGGCCGTGCCTTCGAGGATCGTGGCGTGCTGCGGCTTTGGTCCGCCGCCGATGAGTTGGCCGATCGGACGTTCGGCCGTCGGGGGCATCCAGGCGTGCTCGTGCGTGTGACCTGAGATCACTAGCTGCACGCCGGCCTCAACAAGCTGTGGTAGCCAGGCCTCGCGGCAAACCTTGCTGAAACGCCAATGTCCGGGATCGGATACTTCGTCGATCCACCAGAGCGGGATATGGCAGAAGAGCAGCCGAAACGGCGCTTCGCGAAACCACGCCTGGCGCACCACACGGGCGAGCCACTCGCGCTGCCGGCGACGCATCGTCTCGAAGGCGGCCAACCCGCCGAAGACGGGATGATCGTCGGGCTTGTCTTCGCCCGTGTCCAGGACCAGCACGGCTACCGGCCCGCTACGAAAACCGTAATAGAACCGATCGTCGGGCGTGCCGGTGAACTCGGGCAGATGACGCGCCGCGGGACCGCGCACGTCGTGATTTCCCCGCGCGTAGGCCAACGGCCAGCGCGCCGCGATCGTCAGGCCGCCCGGTGAAAGAACCTGAGCACTCAACTTCGACACGTCATAGATGTCGTTCGTCTGATCGCCGTTCCACAAGAGAAAATCGGGCTCCAGCGCCGCCGTGGCCCGCTCGAGCATGTCCAGAGTGGTCTGGTTCTCGTGCGTGTCGTTCCAGACGACGAACTGCGTTTCGTCCGCCGAAGGATCGAGCAGCCGGCAGGCGTACGTCTCGCTCGTCACCGGCTCGCCGGGCAAGATCTTGTAGGCCGTCTGGAAATCGATGGGACGGGCTACGATACGGTATCGCAGCGTCTGCCCCGCCGGCAGCGGCGGAAGCCGAAACTTGAGCACGTGCGGATCGTACGGCAGCAGGCCGGCTGTTTCGGCATCGACACGCTGAAACGGTTCGTCTCCCAGCGCCAGCTCGAGGAATCCCGTCGCCGCGCCACGCACACCCTGCACGACGGTCAGCGCGGCGGAGTCGGGGCCGAACACGACGGGACTTCCGGCGAGCAACGATTCGTGCGATGCTGAGTCCGCCGCGGCGTCGCGCAAGGCACTCGTATGGGCGACGAGCGTAGCCGTCGCCCCCGCACACAAACCCGATTTGAGAAAAGTTCGTCGTTGCACGGAGATGCTCCCCCGGGTTGACTGGTCCCACGGGCGCTATTGTGTGCCACGTGCTGCGGAGTTGCGAGCGGATTGTGCCGTTTTGTTGATGGGCGGCGCCCCCCCTCTACTCGTCGGCGGCAACACGCCGGCTCGCTGCGACAAACGATGAGGTTGGAAAATGACTCGACCGATGGGCGGACACGCTCTTCAGATCATGGTCGTCTTGCTCGCGGCCACTTTGGTTCATGGGGGCAGCCCCCATACGGCCGTCGCCGAGCCCCCCTCGAAGCCGAATATCGTTTTCATCCTGGCGGATGATCTCGGCTATGGCGACTTGGGTTGCTACGGACAGCAGCAGATCCGCACGCCGCGCATCGATCGGCTGGCGACAGAAGGACGGCGTTTCTTGGATTGCTATGCGGGAAGCACGGTCTGTGCCCCGTCGCGCTGCGTGCTCATGACCGGGCTGCACACCGGTCACGCTCGCGTGCGCGGAAACGCCTTGGTCCCGCTCGAGCCCGAGGATGTGACCGTGGCAGAGATCTTGCGCGCGGCTGGCTACGCGACCGGCATCATCGGCAAGTGGGGTTTGGGCGAACCGGGAACGACCGGCGTGCCCACACGGCAAGGGTTCGACGATTGGTTTGGCTACCTCAATCAGCGGCACGCCCACAACTACTATCCCGACTATCTGTGGCGCAATGAGGATCGTGTGCCTCTGGATGGAAATGCCAACGGGAAGCGCGAAGCGTACAGCAGCGACCTGTTCGTCACAGAGGCGCTCGCCTTTCTCGATCGGCAGCAGGAGAAGCCTTTCTTTCTCTATCTCGCACTCACCTTGCCGCATGCGAATAACGAGCTTGGTCGCGAGACGGGCAATGGCATGGAAGTTCCCGACCACCGGCGCTATGCCGATCGCGACTGGCCGGCGCCGCAGAAGGACCATGCCGCGATGATTTCACGGCTCGACGACGCCGTGGGACAGGTGCTCGATCGACTCGAGAAGCTGGGACTCGCCGAGAACACGATCGTGTTCTTCTCGAGCGACAATGGTCCGCACAGCGAAGGAGGCGCCGACGCCAGTTTCTTTCGAAGTGCAGGACCGCTGCGGGGCAAGAAACGCGATTTGACCGAAGGAGGCATCCGCGTGCCGATGATCGTGCGCTGGCCGGGGGTCGTTCCTGCCGGCACCGAGAGCACGTACGCCTGGGGCTTTTGCGACGTATTGCCGACGCTGGCCGTACTCGCTGGCGCCACAGCCCCGGAAGGCTTGGATGGAATCTCCATCGTGCCGGCCCTCGTAGACGACCCTGTGCCAGGGAACAGTGCGTTTGGTGAGCATCCCCCCTTGTATTGGGAGTTCCACGAACGCGGCTTTCAGCAAGCCGTTCGAGTCGGACAGTGGAAGGCGATCCGCCAGCGTCCTGCGGCGCCGCTCGAACTGTACGACCTGTCGCGCGACGTGGGCGAAGAACGCGACGTGGCAGCGCAGCATCCCGAGATCGTCGCCCGTTGCGAGCGTCTTTTCGCGACGTCCCGTACCGATTCACCCCACTGGCGGGTTCCCGACTAACAGCCTGGGGAAGAATGCCTTCGTTGGCATTCTTCCCCCTCGCCAAGTTCGCAGCAAAGCTGCTCACGGCTCGCAAAATCACGACGGACGTCGCGATTTTGGGATCGCATCCTGCGATCCGCACCAGGCCGAGGAATACTTCTCCGGCCTGCTAGGGGCGTCGAGTTCCCGTGACGGCGGCCCCTTAAGTGTGCCTCCTGAAGTGCAACGCCCGCGTAGCCGTTATTACCGGCACCTGGCCATGGCACAAGCGTGTCTTTCCGTACGGTTCGACGGCGGACCCGTGGCAGGCGCAGTAGGCTTTTTCCAGCCAAGTAGTGCGGCGGTTGGTCCTTCTGGTGTACGCCGCGCGATGCTACGCGAGGATGGTTCCGTGCTGATATTCAATACGGGGCGCAAAAAACAACAAGAAGCGCAGCGCCTGCTCGTTCGCATCTTGAACCAGCAGCATCAGGCGTCGAACGTCCGCATGGCGGATATTCGGCAAGAGCAGCGCAGCAATACGACCGTGCCGGTCGTCATCGTGCCATTCGTACGCGGCAAGCCGCTCGTCGAAGAAGTTCTGCCCGCCACGACGTGCGATCTGAGCTCGGTGGGGATCGGGCTGGTGGCCGAACAGGCCGTCGAGTCGGACGAAATTCTGATCGGCTTTCGTTCGGACGAAGAGGTGTTTTTCGTACATGCCGCGGTGAAGCACCAGGAGCGTATCTCGCCCCACTTCTATCAAATCGGCGCTAGCGCGATCGCCGTGCTGCACGCCAGCGACTACCCGCTTCTGGCGACGCTGCCGCTGTAGATCGCGACGGAAACAAAACAGCAACGGCTCTCGCCCGCGCGTTTCTTATTCGAACGACTCGAACGGGTCGGGCTTGCTGGGCACGCGCGGATTCTCGGCCGGGGGGGGCGTGGCTGGCGTATCGAAGGGGTCGTCGCCCCTGTCTTCTTCGGCGGGCGTCTCGGCAGCCGGCGCTTTCGCGGCGCCGGCTGCACCGGCTTCGGTCGTGCCGCTGGGTCGCGTCTCGAGGAGCGGCAGCCGATGCTTGATCGGCTCGACCAGAGCGGTCTCGCGCACGCACTGCAGCACGCCCGATTCGGTACCCAGGTAGATCCGATCGGTCTCGATGTTGGTCACCTTGAACGGCAGCAATTGCGTGTTCAAGGCGGCCAGGCGATTCCCGGTATCGGCGTTCAGAATCAGCAGGCGGCCAAACGCGTCTGACGAATAGACGCGCGAACCGCTCGAGGCGACGAACTGTGTCACGTCTTCGGCCCACCAATTCTGCGAGCCTTGATCGGCGTCGAGCGAGTACATGCCGCCGGCATCGGTAATGGCAAAGACGTCATCGTCGACGACGATCGGCGACTGTCCGATCGGCGCCCCCGCCGAGAAACGCCATTGCATGGCGGCCGTCAGCTCATCGATGGCGTAGACGTAGCGATCCATCGACCCCACATAGACCAGCGGCGCACGGTAGGCCGGCGTGCTCAAGATCGGCGCGCCGGTTTCGAATCGAAACAACACGTCGAGCGTTCTTGCGCGCGAGCCGAACACCATGCCCCGGGTCGTGGTCCACAACACGCTCGTGTTCGTCACCAAGGGGGTCGCGTCGGGCCGCCCCACGCCTGCGTAACGCCAGGCATATTGCCAGGTGGGTTTGCCCGTGATGGTCTTCTTGTTCGACTTCTCGTAAGTAATCAGCATGCCATCGACGAGCGGAATGTAGATCCGATCGTGCCCCATGGCTGGCGGAGCCGAAGGAGCGCCAGGGACGGGTGTCTCCCACAAGGGTTCGCCGGTGGCCAACTCGAGCACGTACAAGTGACCGCCATTCACCACCGCGACGTACTGGCCGTCGGAAGTCGCCGCCAGGCTGGGGTAGTTGCGATTGCCGACGAGCGTGTACCAGGCGGTTTGGCCCGTCTCGGCATTGATCGCGTGCAGCGTGCCACGTTCGCTCTGGGCGAAGAGCATGCCGTGGTGCTGGGTGATGCTGGTCACGCGATCGCGCGTGCGGTCGAGATGGATGTGCGTGGCCCAACTGACGGAGAGGCCGAAACGCGCGAGTCGCTCCGTGGCCAGGAGTTGCCCCTGCTGGGCCCGCGCCGTCGAGGGGAGCAGTCCCAGCACGGACAGCAGCAGGCTCCCCAGTAGTTGTCGGTACGAGAGTTGGCTGGTCATCGAAGGATCACCCTGAAAGCTGTGGCAAACGCGAGCGAGTCGCGAAGGTCGGCACGGTGCGGTAGCCCGGCGAGGCGCGCGACCAAGGGGGTTGGTGTCGCCACGGTTGGCCCGCGGTGGCTCGGCCGTACAAGCGTCGATTCGATGCTCGCCGGGAGCCTCCATAGTAATTCAAGCAGCGGCAATCTCCATCGATCAAGCGGTGGGCAGACGAATCGCCGAAGTTGGCGAAACAGCGTTGCGCCGGCTGACACCCCGCTAGACCATTTGCCGCTGCCTCTTTAGGATGAGCCACGGTCGAGCTTTACGCCTTGTCACGGGGGGACGGGGCGAGGGGCATTGGCTACCGCTTCCCGCCATTCTTGCCCGCCTTTGTACACCAACCACATGCCAGCCCCCTGCCTCGAAGACGCGGAGCCTTCCGCCGCACGGCCCCTCAGCCGGCCGCTTTCGGGGGTGTTTTGGGTCGAACACGATGGACGTCAGTCGCCAAGATCGAGTGAGCGAGACCGCCTTGGAGGAGATCCTGGGCTATCTCAACTTCTCGTCCGGGCGCTCCGATCCCCGCGTCTGGCGCAATTTTAGCGACGTCTTTGGTCAGCTCGAACAGGCGGCCGATGCGTCCGCTCGCCCGTGGGAAGAACTGCGTGCGCTGCTGGCCGCCGAGCTCGACAAGCTGCGGGCCACGAAGCCCGCCTTCGGCGAATGCGAGCAGGCCCGAGCGGTGTTGCGGCTGGCATTCGACCAGGTGCTGCCGGCTTACCGGCAGTTCCACCACGATCTGCTTTTCCACCAGCGCGATCGGGAACTGTATCGGCCCTATTTCGTGGCGCGGGTCTGCGACACGGTGCTCGGCGTGGGTGGTCCCTGGGACGAGGAGCAACGGATCGTGTCGAACACGATCGCGGGGCTGAATAGTTTTCTCGGCCACCGTCCCGTCGCGGTCCTCGAGAACGAGCGCAAGCTGGCCCCCTATCCCCACGAGTGGATCGCGCCGGTGCCGCTCTACCTGGCCGGCGCCGGCGTGGCGGTCGGACGATATCACGATCTCATCGCGCGGACCCTCGAGATCCTCCGCGAAACCGATCCCGACCTGCTCGCCGAAGCCAGCTTCGATTTCGAACGCTTCGACGAACTGGCGTTCGATCCTCGCGCCTACGACTTCTATCACCCGGTGAATCGGCGACCGAATTACCAGTTCGGACAATGGGATCCGCACCTGATCGACAATCGCGGCTTCTACCGTCGTTTTGTCGTCCAGCAAGTCACGCTCGACACGCTGCTGTCGCGCGTCACGCAGAGCGAGCTGCCCCGCGACGAGGTGTTGAGCGAGGCCGCGTCGGTGCTTGCCGGCACGATGTTGATGGCGTCGGCCATGAGTGGGCACGGGCCCGAGGCGCACGATTCGAGCGTGACGCTCGCCACCTTGGTGCCGCGCATCGCGGCGCTGCGCGACGCTTTCTACCTGGGACGCTTGAGCAAGACGCAGGGCCCGCACGGCGAGCGCTTGCAGGCCGAGGCGCAGGCCTTACGGCAGCCCTTCGGCGGCACGCGTCAGCACCTGAATCAGCACCTGGCGCGGCTGCGCGCCGGCCAGTTGGAACGAGCGCACCTGGCACAGATCTACGCCCGAATGGGATTTCCCGAGGCGGCGCTCGAGCAGGCGCAGGAGGTCTCCGTTGCCGGCGTGCGCATGATGTGCGAAATCGAATGCCTGCGCAAGCAGTGTCGCCGCGCGGCGTCCGAGGGGGATTTTCCCGCGGCCGTTGCCGGTCTGACCGAAATCGGCGGTTTGCTACATCGCGCCATCGAGTGCGGCGCCCTGGTCGATCCCTGGAACGTCCTGGGATTTCAGGGACAGTTCAGCGTCTTTCGCGCCCTCGAGAACAGCATCCGCGATCATCGCATCGGGCAACTCGTCAGCCTGATCGAGAACATCTTCGGTACGCTGGCCGAGGTGCATCGCGCCGCCGCCGCCGCGGGGCGCGGCGATATCGAAGGCCAGGTCTCCGAGCAATTCGAGCGCCTCGCCGACTGGTGGGATCGCTTTGCCACCACCGCGGTCAGCGGTCTTCGCAGCGTCTCGGGCGCCGAGGCCCTGACCTCGGCTCGACAGGTATCGCGGGCCTTGCTGACGTGGCACGCGGCGGGCTCATCGGCCGGAAATATCGCCTTCTGGCGCGAGCACGCCGAGCATTTCGCCTCGCCGCAGACGTTTGCCCTGGTGGTCGAAGCACTGCTCGACGCGCACGATTACATCGCGTCGATGGCGCTGCTGATGGCATGGCTCAACCGCAGCAGCGACGTGCCGCTCGAAGAAGGGGGGCGCTCGTTCCACGATCTGGCCGCGCGCTGGATGCAAGACGTAGTGCCCCCGCCGGGTGAGCCCGACGCCACGGAACGCTGGTCGCTCGTGACGCGCTTCTTCGATCATCTCGAGGCGAATGCCGACGAGTTGTGGAGCGTGCCCAGTTTTGCGCTGCAAGCGGAAACGAAATCGAACGACCCGTTGCCACCCCATCAAGACGCGGCCGGTCGGGGAGACGCGTTCGCCGACGATGAGCTGGGGGATGCGGATTCTGTTTCGGATGATGATGACGAGGACCTGTTTGGCGCCGCCTGGGAGGATGTGACCTACCGCGACAGCACCGACGATGGCATCGAGGGAGAAACGCTCGATGTCTCCAGTCCCACGAGCGAATTGGAACTGGAACAGGAGGCCTCGCGGCTGGGACGGCGACTTTCGCTCATCGCCACCTACGCGCGCCTGTGGCGACTGGCCGCGGAGCGGGCCACGCATCCTCTCGTCCCCTCGGCGCCACACGACTATCTGCAGGCCTGGCTCGCGCGATCGCTCGTGAACAGAAGCCAGCTCGATGCGCTGCTGACCGCGATTTTTCGCCATCGCATGGCGCAGTCGATCGGGCCGAACGAGTCGCTCGTCGAGTACGACCGGAAACGCATGGTGCAGCAGGCGTTGCTCGACCGCGTCGTCGATGCCTACGTGGCGACCTCGGACGCCGCGCGCTGGTTGTGTGCGGCCCTGCCGCACGATGCCCCGCTCGAAACGGGCGACCTGGTCCTGTGGGAACAACAGACGGCGCAGGTCTTTCGCGCCTTGATGGCGGGCGATCCCGCCGCCGTCCGGGCGGTGTTCCAGCCGTTGTGCCGTTCGCTGTTGGAGCAGCCCTTGCTGTACGTCCCCTTGGCGCGCCGGGGCGATCCCCGGCGCAAGGCGGTGGCGCAGAGCGTCCAGATGGTGCTGCGAGACTTGTTGGCCGCCCTGCCCCGGCTCGGCTTGTTAACCGAGACGATCACGCTGGTCGACCTGGCGCAGGAAATGGAGAAACGCAACCCCGTGGGGGCCGGCGCCGTCACGGAATTCAATCGGCTGTTTCAGGTTGCCTTTACGGCGGTGGTCGAGGCGCTGGTGGCCGCGACGCCCGGCGCGGCGACGCAGCACGCGGCGGACGACGACGAGGCGCTCGTCGAGTGCATCGAATCGGCCACCGAGGTATTTCTCGGACGCTGGTTGCGACATAGCCGTTCGGCGCGCATCTCCGTGCTCGAACGTGTCGCCAACGACGAAAAATGGCAGGAGCTGCGTAAGTTCATCGAGGAGTATGGCGAGGATCTCTTCACGCAGAAGTTCCTCAACGTGGGGAATCTCCGCGCGATTCTTCATCAGGGGATCGATCTCTACCTCCACATGCTGGCCGAATCGGGCGACGACGTGCCGGCCGTCGTGGCGGCGCTCGATACGGGATTGAACCGTGAAGTGATTGTGGCGCAGCTCGAGTTGATTCTCGAGGCGGTCATCGAGAACTATGCCGAGTACGAAGATTACAACACGACGACCACGCAGTCGGACCACGGGGCGCTGCTCTACACCTTGCTAGCCTTCTTGCGGCTCAAGGCGAGTTACGAGCGCGTCGCCTGGAACTTGAAGCCGGTCGTGCTGGCACACGAGGTGCTCGTCCGTAGCGGTCGTGGCGCGGCGGCCGAGTTGTGGCGACGTTCGCTCGCCGACAAGACCGCGGACATTGCCGATTGGCATCTCGCGCGGCTCGAAGAACTCGTCATGCAACATGGCATGCGTCTGGCGTCGGTCGCCGATCGGCTGGGCGAACGATTCGTGCGGCCGCTGGACATGGGACGCATCAGGGCGCTGGTCGCGCCCGCGATGCAGGCCGCCCGGGCCGAGCCGGGCGATCCGGCCGAGGCCACCGCGACCTTTGTCCGGCTCGCGACCGAGATCGACGAATTCCTGCAGACGCCGACCGGGGCCGGCATCGACTTGCCCCCCTGGCTCGCCTCGCTCGAAGAAGAGGTCGAGGCGATCGAGCTGGTCACCTCGGCCGAGCGTCGCGGTCGCGAGACGACGCTCGAGGTCCCGCGGGCGCCTGTGACTCGCGCGGAATTGAATCGCCAGATCGAACAATGCCCCAGCGAGCTCGAGCTCGATCCATGAGCGAGCGCATCGTTTACTTGCGCGGTCAGTTCGTGCCCGAGTCGGAGGCACGCATCTCGATCTACGATTCAGCGCTCACGATGGGGGACATGGCCTTCGAGGTGACGCGCACCTGTCGCCACGTGCCGTTCCGGCTGGCCGATCATCTGCGGCGACTCGACAATACCTTAAAGGCGATCGGCACCGATCCGGACCTTTCGCTCGCCGAGATCGAGCGGCTGACGATCGAAACGCTCGCGCGCAACCTGCCGACCGAAGCGGACGACGTCGACTGGAACATCATTCACAACGTCTCGCGCGGTCCGGCCTCGGCGTTTGACGAGGCCTTTGCCCTCGAGGAACGCCGCCCGACGGTCGTCATCAGTTGTTATCCCCTGCTCGCCAAGTTGGCGGCGCTGGCTCCGGCCTACGACAGCGGCATCGATCTCGTCGTGCCGACGCAACGGGCCCTGCCGACCGATCTCGTCCACGCCTTCATCAAGACGCGCAGCCGTCTGCACTACCAACTGGCGAATATCGAGGCGGAGCAGAAGTGCCCTGGCGCGACCGCCGTGCTGACCGATCCCGACGGCCATTTGACCGAAGGGACAAGCGGTAACATCTTTCTCGTGCGCAATGGAGAATTGCAGACCCCCGAGCCACGCAACCTGTTGCCGGGAGTCACGCGCGCCCTGGTGCTCGACCTGGCCGAGAAGTTGACCCTTCCGGCCCGCGAGATGAATCTTACGCCGCTCGATGCGCTGTCCGCCGACGAGGTGTTTGTCACCTCGACGACGATTGGCATCCTGCACGCGCGATCCTTCGAGGGGCATGCGATCGGTGATGGTTCCATCGGCACGGTGACACAGTGCCTCCGAGCGGCGCTCGACGCCGAGGTGGGGCTCGACTTTGCCGCCCAGGCACGCCTTTATGCCGCCCGCACCGGCAGGCGTCCTACAGCGAGTTAAACTCGCAAGTAGTCGGGCCATAAGGCATCGCTGACGAAGAGGCCGGCGCGCGTTAGTCGCACCATTTTGCCGTCGTCGATGAGCCACCCCTGACTGAGATGACGCTGCAGCTCGCGGCCGACGAGTCGCTCGAGATCGAATCCTGTCGAACGCAGGAAGTCGTCGCGCCCGACGCCTTCGAGTCGGCGCAGGCCGAAGACCAAAAGCTCTCGGGCGCGGTCTTCCGGCTCGAGCCGCTCGCGGAACTCGACGGCCGATTCTCCCGCCAGCAGACGCTTGAGATAGGTGGTCGTGCTGCGGTGGTTGGTCGAACGCTCGCCATCGACGTAGCGTGCCGCGCCCGGCCCGAAGCTGTGGTAACTGCCCCCCGTCCAATAAATCTCGTTGTGGCGGCAGCGGTGCCCCGCGCGAGCAAAGTTCGAGACTTCGTAATGTTCGAAACCGGCGGCCGTCAGGCGATCGATGGCCCGTGCGTACATGTCGCGTTCCAACTCCTCGGGCGCGGCGGCGAGATCGCCGCGATCGAGACGCCCCCAGAATGTTGTCCCGCGTTCGAATGTCAGGCCGTAGGTCGAGACGTGGTCGGGCGACAGTTCCAGGGCCGCGTCGAGATCGGTCTGCCAACCGGCGAGTGTCTCGCCCGGGGCCGCAAAGATCAGATCGAGCGACACCGAGGGGAAACGTTCGCGGGCCAACGCGAACGCGCGCCGCACCTCGTCGGGCGAATGATCGCGTTCGAGCGTGCGCAATTTGGTGGCCTCGAACGATTGAGCGCCCAGGCTGATACGTGTCACCCCGAGCTCGGCCAGGAGATCGGCCTTTTCCGCATCGAAATCGGCCGGATTCACCTCGACGGAGAACTCGTAGCTCGGGGCAAGCGCGAATTGCCGATGGAGCGATCCCACGAGTCGACGCAAGGCATAGGACGATAATTGTGTGGGGGTCCCGCCTCCGAAGAAAAGGGTGTCGATCTCGCGCGGCGCAGCGCCTGCTGCCAGCGATTGCAATTCGCGCTCGATCGCCTGCAGGTAGGGCTCGACGAGATCGTCGCGGCCGGCCACGAGGGTGAAGTTACAGTAGCCGCAGCGTCGGGCGCAAAAGGGGACGTGAACGTAGACCGAGCGAGGCTCGGGCCACGTGGCATCAGCGGTCATACCAGCCTCAGCACACGACGCGCGTTGTCGCGGAAGATCTTCGCGCTCACTTCGGTGGGCAGGTCGATCTTGGCAAACAGCTCCAACTGGGGAACGTTCTGACCGGGAGCCAGAAAATCGGTGCCGAACATCAAGCGATCGGCACGCCGGACGAGAAACTCGTGCCCGAACTCCAGATCGCGATCGATCGCCATCGCTCCGCTGCCGGCCGAGAGATCGCCGTACAGATTGGGAAAACGATCCATCAGCGCGTCGATGGCCCCCCCCGGCGCCACTTTGCCCCGCGGGTAGCTGCCCAATTGCTGGGTAGTGACTTCACCGGCGATCGAGGCCCACCATCCGGGACCATGTCCGATGAACGTCACTTTCGGGTTGGCTTCGAGGACGCGGCCCAGTCCGGGCAGGCCCCCTTCATCGGTGTTGCGCAGATTGTCGAGATGAAACAGTACGGGGAGTTCGACTTCGGCGCAGGCGGCATAGAGGGCCATGTTGCGAGGATCGTCGATGGCCACCCCCGGCTTATGCTCGCCGAAGCCGCGGGCGCCAGCTTCCACGTACCGTTCGAGCATGCGCACGAGCCCCGCCTGTCCTCCCACGTACGATGTCCGCGGATCGACCGAGCAGAACGGAATCAGCCGATCGCGATGCGCCGCCGTGGCAGCCAGCACGAAGTCGGGCGTGATCGGGTAGGCCGACGACTCGGGCGAGACCAGCGGCAACACCGCCGCTTGAGCAATGTCGTGGGCGTCCATCCAGCGCAAGAGCGCCTCAGCCGAGAGGGGGTCGTCCTTGTTCCACGTCTGCCCGAGATGCGTGTGGATATCGAAATACTTGCCGGGCGGAAATTTCGCTTCCTCTGCAGCACGTGCAGCGAGTCCGTTCATCGTCACACCGGCAAACGCGGTCGCCGCGGCGCCACGAGCCAAACCCGCGCAGAATTCTCGACGTGTTGATGACATGGTTCAAATCCCAACCCGAAGCGTCAGCGAGGGGACTTCACGGGTGGCACTGATCCCGCGGATTTACAGCCAGAGCTGCAAGCGTCCGTCCAGCAGGCCCGGCAGGGCACGTTCGACGCACTCGCGAATCTTTTTCTGATGATAACGTGTGCTGAAGTGCGAAGCGATGATCAACTCGTTGCGGAACTGCTCGCGCCGGGCGACGAAGTCGTCGAGGTGCATGTGCCCGAACTTGTGGATCCGCTCTTTGCGATGGCCGGGGGCGACGAAGGTCAACTCGGTGATCAGCACCTGGGCCTCGAACAGTGCCGGGTTGGCGTCGAGTCCCTCGGGAGCGCTGTCTCCCAGGTAGCCCACCAGCGGAATGCGGACCTCGGCCGTGACGTCGACTCCCGAGAGACGCAAGTCGCGGATCTGCTCGCCGGCCAGTTGCTGGTACTCGGGCTTCAGCTTGCGCCGCCGCTCCCAGACCACGAAGCTCATCGAGGGGACCGTGTGGCGGCTGGCCACGGCCGTCAGCACGTGCTCGCGCGAAAGCTCGACCTCGTCGCCGGGGCGGATCGGTCGCAGGTCGCACGGCATCCGCCCGCGGTCGAGTCGGCTGAAGAGCTTGAGGATCCGTTCCACGTGCTCGATGGTCGACTCGGGAAGATAGATGGTCGGGGGCTCCATCTTCATCATCCGCCGCCGGGCCACGTAGACCGGCAGGGCCACGATGTGGTCGAGATGCGCGTGCGTCACGAACCACGTGGGCGTGCTCATGAACGACCAGGGCTGCGCGCCCAGGTCGAATCCCACCTTGAGCTCGGGAATGCGCCAATACGTCTGCACGGCTGCCCGCGAGTAACCCTCGATGGTGAGGTTTTTGTGGACAAACGATTTGACCGGCAGGTTCTGGATCATGGCTTGGGGGCGGGCGGCGCGCGAAAGGCGTCAGTGTAGACCAGATGCGAAGGGGCACAACCGGCGCTTTCGGGGCGCGAGCCTGACGGCAGGATCGGGTGTCTAGCTTTCGAGTGCTGGCACGGTGCCCACTGGCATTGCTGGCGAAGTATTCTAGAATCGTCGAGTGCCAGACACGCGGGCGTGGTTGCGGGCTCGCCGTCAGGCAGGGCTCGGGCTGGGCCCCGGAGCGACAAGTTGCCACGGCCGCTAGCGCGGCGGCGCTGTGACAGCCGGCTGGCACGCCGGTGAAGCAGGGCGCGCAAGCGGTCGAATCGTCAAATTCGACCGCATCCGGCCGGGGATGCAACTGCCCTTGCAAGTCGGTATGCGAAACCTATAATCCGAAGGTTCCAGTCTATAGCTTGGAACCCACGGGACGATCACGCTTTGAGTTCGCCCGGCTGGCGTAGAAGAGCTCAACGGGCGGGTGTAGCTCAGTTGGTAGAGCACGACGTTGCCAACGTCGTTGTCGTGGGTTCGAATCCCATCACCCGCTCCATTTTACACTTGCGCTCACGACCGTGAGCGGCGTTTTGCGCGAGGCCGCAAGACGCGGGAGGCCGGCTGCAACCGTCGCACCGGCCCGGCAGCAGCAAATCCGGCCGCCAGCAAATCTGGCAGAAACGAGAAATGGCTATCTCCGAGAAGCAGGGCGCGGCCGTGGCGGATGACGCCGCGGACGAAGGCGCGCAGAGCAAGAAGTTGCACCTCGACGTGCAGATCGAGTCCCGTGGCGCGTGCCAGCGGCACCTCACCGTCAAGGTGGCCCGCGAGGACCTGGATCGCTATTTCGACGAGGCCTTTAGCGAGTTGATGGGCTCGGCCGCCGTGCCCGGCTTTCGTGCCGGTCGTGCGCCGCGCAAGCTCGTCGAGGCCCGCTTCAAGAAAGACGTGACCGATCAGGTGCGCAATTCGTTGCTCATCGACGCTCTGTCGCAGGTCACCGAAGACAACAATCTGGCCGCGATCAGCGAGCCCGACTTCGATCCCAGCGCCGTGGTGCTGCCGGACGAGGGGCCGCTGACCTTCGAGTTCGACCTCGAAGTGCGGCCCGAGTTCGATCTGCCCGAGTGGCAGGGGCTCAAGCTCGAGCGTCCCGTGCGCGAGTTCAGCGACGCCGACGTCGAGGCCGAGCTGCAGAAGGTCTTGGCGCGTCGGGGCCGCTTGGTCCCCTTCGACGGCTCCGCTTCGGCGGGCGACTACGTCGTGACGAATCTCTCCTTCAAGGACGGCGACGAGACGATCTCGAGCAGCAACGAAGAGGTGATTCGCATCCGTCCCGTGTTGAGCTTCCGCGACGGCAAGATCGAGAAGTTCGACAAGCTCATGCAGGGCGTGAAGGCGGGCGAGACGCGCGAAGGCAAGGCGAAGCTCACCGAAGACGCTCCGAACGAAGCGCTCCGCGGCAAGGAAGTGACCGCCGTGTTCGAGGTACTCGAGGTCAAGCAGCTCGAGACGCCCGAGATGACGCCCCAATTGCTTGAAGAACTGGGGGGCTTCGACGACGAAGAACAACTGAAGAAGGCGATTCTCGAGAGCCTCGAACGCCGGCTCAGCTATACGCAGCAGCAGCGGACGCGGCAGCAGATTTTGCAGGCCCTCACGGTCACCGCCGACTGGGAGCTCCCCCCCGAGTTGCTCCAGCGCCAGTCGCAGCGCGAGCTGTACCGTGCGGTGCTCGAGCTACAGCGTAGCGGCTTCAGCGACGACGACATCCGCGCCCACGAGAACGAGCTGCGGCAGAACAGCCGCGCCGCCACGGCTCGAGCTCTCAAGGAGCACTTTATCCTCGAGCGGATCGCCGAGGAGGAGAAGATCGAGGACACGCCGGCCGATTACGATGCCGAGATCGCGCTGATCGCGTGGCAGTCGGGCGAGACTCCGCGCCGCGTCCGCGCCCGGCTCGAGAAGCAAGGCCAAATGGACGCCCTGCGCAACCAGATCATCGAGCGCAGGGTCATCGATCTCATCATGTCGAAGGCCACCGTCAAGGACGTGCCCTACAAGCTCGAAGAAGCGGACGCCGAGGCCCTTGACCAGGCGGTGGGTGGGGCCGAAGAATCAGATATCCCCGTGGCCGAGCACTCTGAAGGCGCCCAGCCGATGGGAGAAACTCCGCGCCGCGGCTAAGTTCTCCGTGGCCCCTGCCCCCAGGAGCCCCGGATCGACGGAGTGGCCAGCTCGACGGAGTGTCTGGGAACAACTGAAGGATCGCACATGCACGACGCCGTTCGTTTTCCGATACAAGATTCGCACGCCTCCCACCGCGATTATCAGCGGCAGCGTCAGATGACGCTGGGCGATCTGCTGCTGGAAAACCGCATCATTTTCCTGCAGGGTGAGATCTACGACGGCAACGCCAACGAAATCGTCATGAAGTTGCTGTTCTTGCAGAGCGAAAATCGCCGCAAGGATATCCACTTCTACATCAACTCGCCCGGCGGCAGTGTCACCGCGACGCTGGCCATGTACGACACGATGCAGATTCTGAGCTGCCCCGTGGCCACCTACTGCGTGGGTCTCGCCGCCAGCGGCGGCGCCGTCATTTTGGCCGGCGGCACCAAGGGCAAGCGTTTCGCCCTGCCCCATGCCAAGGTGATGATCCATCAGCCCTACGGCCAGGTGGGCGGGCAGGTCTCGGATATCGAGATCCAGGCGGACGAAATCATCAAGACGCGCGAGGTGCTCAACCGCATTCTCGCGAACCATACGGGCCAGCCGATCGAGCGCATCGCCAAGGACACCGATCGCGATCGTTATCTGGCGGCGGCCGAAGCCAAGGAATACGGCCTCGTCGACGAGATCCTCACCAAGCCCCCCATGGGCGACGGCGAAGAGGAAGAAAAGAAGTAGGCCCGGCTTCCGCAACGCACACATCAGACGGAGCGAACGAGCGTATGCCTCTCATCCCCTACGTGATCGAGAAGAGTGGCCGCGAAGAGCGGGCGATGGACATCTACAGCCGCCTGCTCAAGGACCGCATCGTGTTCCTGGGCAGCGGCGTGAACGACGAGGTGGCCAATGCCATCGTCGCGCAGCTCCTGTTTTTGCAGTCCGAGGATCCGAAGGCGGACATCCACCTGTACATCAATTCGCCCGGTGGCAGCGTCAGCGCCGGCCTGGCGATCTACGACACGATGCAGTTCGTCCAGTGCGACGTCGCCACGTACTGCATCGGCCAGTGCGCCTCGATGGGGGCCGTGCTCCTCACCGCCGGCGCCAAGGGCAAACGCTTCGCGCTGCCGAATTCGCGGATCATGATCCACCAGCCGCTCGCCGGCATGGAAGGCACCGCCGAGGAGATCATGATCCACGCCAAAGAGTTCAAGAAGGTCAAGCAGAAGCTCAACGAGATTCTCATCAAGCACACGGGCCACCCGCTCGAGAAGATCGAGCAGGACACGGACCGCGACCGTTTCATGACGGCCGAAGAGGCCAGCGACTACGGATTGGTCGACCGCGTGATCGCGCACATGGAAGCCAAGATCGTCCCGGAATAGCGAAGCCGTGGCCCCCGGCCGGCACTTCCCGCGTGCCCTCAGCCTGTGGCCCGATTTCGCCAGGTAGCCTCACTTCCCGCACTCGGGCTATCTGACCAGCGCCTGTGAAGGAACACAACCGAGACAGCCATCTGCCTGCGTGCAAGGCCGCGCGCGGACAGCCGGCCCCTTTTGCGCCCGAGGTCAACATGGATGGTTGGCGAATCGCGACGGTCGTAGCGACCTGCTTTCTAGCCGCTGGCTGCCAATCGGGAGCGGAGCTGCGCACCCAGTTGCTCGAGCGCGAGCTGCGCATGCAGGAAGACTGCATCTTCGATCTGGAAAACCAGCTCGACGCCACCGAACGGCGCCTCGAGGCGACACGCCGCGAGAACGAGGCGTTGCGCCGCGAGAAGGGCTCGCCCTCCGGCCGAACGGGGGGCTCGCGCGACGAGGGCTACTACGAACCGCCGGTTACGTCGCCTCCCACGGTGAGCGCCCCGGCGGTCGAATCGAATATTCCGTTTGTCCCCCTACCCTCGACGGGCCCGCTCGAAGAAGCTCCCCCCTATCAGGGACCGCCCACGCTCGACCCCATCGATCCGTCGGCCCCGCCGTCGTCGTCTCTGCCTCCCATGTCGGGCTCGGGCGTTGAGCTACTGCCCGACGGCTCGGCGAGCATGATGGACGGCGAGCAGACCCCCCTCAAGCGGCTGCAGTTCCTCATGCAGAGCCAGGCGGTGGAACCCGAGGAGACCGACTTCCACATCACGGGCATCACGCTGAACCGCATGCTCACCGGCGGTTACGATCTCGACGATCGCTTCGGCGACGAGGGGGTCATGGTGGTGATCGAACCGCGAAACGCGGCCGGGCGGATCGTGAATGTTCCGGCCCAGGTTTCGATCGTGCTACTCGATCCATCGCAGCCGCCGCCGACGGCCCGCGTCGCGCGGTGGGACTTTACCGCCGACGAGGCCGCGAACCACTTCCGCCGCTCGCGACTGGCGCGTGGCATGCACTTCCAATTGCCCTGGCCCGACCGTCCGCCCGCTCAGCAAGATCTCGAACTGCACGTACGGGCCATCACCACCGACGGCCACGAGTTGCGGGCTCAACGGGCCGTGACGATCGACATTCCGGGACGTCCCAGCCATCGCTGGACCTCGGCCGGCGCGGCGCGCCACAACGGCGCGAGGGGAGACGCCTTGGGACACGAGTATGCTGGCCCCCTGGCACCGGCCCGCCAAGAGCCGACGCTGGCCCTGGCGCCGGCGGACGATTCGCAATACGGCGAGACGTACGTCGCGGAGTCGGGGCTCCAGCCGACGTTGCTGTTGCCACCGGAAGAGAGCGAACCGGTGCAGCAGGTCTCGACGACCGCTCGGCATGACGCGGCGCCGTTGCCGCCGATGTCGCTCGAGCAGGCGGCCGATGGGCTGCTGCTTGCCGATGAAATCGCGCCGCAATCGCTGGCCGCGACTCCACGCCAAGCGGAAGAACCTCGCCGATTGGAACTCGGCACCGGCGTCGACGCGCCGCGTCCTCTCGCGCCACAGCCACAGGCGAGGCGTCGTAGCGCCGAATGGTCGCCTTACCGATGAGCCACGATCGCGCGTAGGTCAGGTACGCCGTACCTGACAATGGTGCGACATGGCGAACTCGACAGATTGTCAGGTACGGGGTACCTGACCTACAAGACGCCTAGCGTTCGTCGAGGTTCCAGTTGCCGATGATGACCTCGGCGCCTGGGGTGAGCTGGCGGAGCTTCTCGGCCATCATGTGCTTTTCCGAGACGGTGGCCTTGGCGAGCTTCAGCTTGTACTTGGCCAGCTTCTTGCGGCGATGACGGCGTCGCTTGATCTCTTGATGACGATCGCTGATACCACTCACGCGTGGACTCCTGGCTAAGAGAGTTTGATTTGGTGCCGGACGGGGGGCCGCCGAGCCCCACTGCTCAGGCCGCCGCATCCCCTGGAACGCCCAACTGGCCCAGGTGCAAGTTAGCCCTTGTACCACGGCCAAGGGGGCCGGGTCAACGCGGGGGTGACGCATCCATTTCCGCCGGGTGAGTATGGTCTCTTGGAGGCCCGAGTTTCCGCATCGCCAGATACGAACAAGCCGCGAAGGCACCGGCAATGACGGCAATCAGGAGCAGTGTCTGCCGGTCCGCAGGCGACATGATCGCGACGAAGATGGATTCCCATTTCTGTTCGCTATCGCCGGGTGTGAGGTCGACTGCGATCCGAACAAGAACCCAGGCTCCCACGATTCCAAGAACGATGAACCCTAGTCCCAAGAGCAACGTCACCAAATGGGATATGGCGCGAAGTTGACGGCGTAACGACGCCTGCAGCTTGTCGCTCTGCTCGGCTGCTGGCGCGTCGTAAGGGTTTTCGCGCATGACAGCCTCTCACATCAGCATCCGCGGTACCGCAGCGACAAGGGATACTAACAACGTTACCACGATCACGATGGCAATGAACTTCTCGATCACGATGCCGCGTGAAGGGTCGGCATCGTACGACGGCGACTCCGCGGCGTCTGCCTGTTCGAGCGGCGTTTGGTAAGGGTTGTCTTCGGCCATGCTCGCATTCTAACCGGATGTGGCCGTCGCAACCGCCGATGGCCGAGCTCTATTCCCCGTCTTTCGGCTGCTTGACACCCTCCCTCGCGCAGCCGGTATACTTGCTGTTTCGTGCGTCGTGGCAGCTTGGGCAGATCAGGCTTCGTGCAGGATACCGCTACCTTGAAAGATTTCGATTACGCGGCGGCCAGTACCGTCGACGAGGCGGTCAGCCTGCTGGCCGCGCAGGGAGATCGCGCCCGGGTGCTGGCCGGTGGCACCGACATCATCGTGCAGCTTCGCGAAGGGCTCCGTTCGGCCGACCTGGTGGTCGACGTGAAGAAGATTCCCGAGCTGGTGCGCTACGAGTTCGACGCGAAACGAGGCCTGCGCCTCGGCGCGGCCACCTCCTGCTACCAGATCTACGGCGACGAGGCCCTCAAGCAGGCCTATCCCGCCCTGATCGACTCGGCAAGCTTGATCGGCGGCTGGCAGATTCAGGGTCGGGCCTCGATCGGCGGTAACTTGTGCAACTCGTCGCCGGCGGCCGATTCGATCCCCTCGCTGATCGCCTTGGCAGCCGTGGCCGAGATCGCCGGTCCACAGGGGGTGCGCGACGTACCGGTCGAGAAGTTCTGCACCGCGCCCGGTCGCAACGTGCTCGGTCGGGGCGAGTTCCTCGTGGCACTCAAGTTTCCCGCGCCGGTCGCACGCTCGGGCAGCGCCTACCTCCGTTTCATCCCGCGCAACGAGATGGACATCGCCGTCGTGGGGGCGGGGGTGTGGGTGCGATTGAACGACGCGGGCAACAAGATCGAAGAAGCGCGGATCGGGCTGGCGGCCGTCGCGCCGACGCCGCTGTTGGCCGAAGAGGCGAGCACGTGGCTCGCCGGCAAGCCGACCGACGAGAAGACCTACGCCGAGGCAGGCGAGTTGGCGAAGAAGATTGCCACTCCGATCAGCGATCGCCGCGGCCCGGCCGACTATCGCACGCACCTGGTCGGCGTGTTGATCAAGCGGGCGCTGGCCAAGGCCGTTGAGAGAGCAGGGGCCAGTGGTTAGTGGCCAGTGGGCGGATGTGAAAACGCCCGAAACATCCACTGACCTCAAATACGAACAACTGCCCACTGACCACTGACCCCTGCCCACTAAAAAAAAGGCATTCCGTGGCCAAGAAAACCCACGTTACGACGACGATCAATGGCGAGCCGGTCGAGTTCTTGTGCGAGCCGCGGCAGAGTCTGCTTGAGGTGTTGCGCGACGTGCTGCGGCTGACCGGGTCGAAGGAAGGCTGCAACAACGGAAATTGCGGCGCCTGCACGGTGCTCGTCGACGGCGTGCCGGTCGACTCGTGCCTGGTGCTGGGGGTCGAGGCGGAAGGGGCGGCGATCACGACGATCGAAGGGCTCGCCTGCGATGCACAGTTGCACCCGTTGCAGCAGTGCTTCCTGGAAGGGGCCGCCTTGCAGTGTGGCATCTGCACGCCGGGCTTCCTCATGGCCGCCAAGGCGCTGTTGGATCGCGACCCGCATCCCAGCGAGCACGACATTCGCTTCCACCTGGCGGGCAATCTCTGCCGTTGCACCGGTTACGACAAGATCATCCGCGCCGTGCAAGCGGCCGCCGAACAAGTCAACGAGGGAGTTGCGCGATGAAACGGGACGCCGAATCCGAGAAGTCGTATAAGGTGATCGGCACTCGCCCCGTGCGGCACGACGGCGCCGACAAGGTGACCGGCCGCGCCATTTACGGCGCCGACGTGCAAATGGCCGGTCTCATCCACGGCCGTATCTTGCGCAGTCCCCACGCGCACGCGAAGATCAAATCGATCGACACCTCGGCGGCCCAGAAGCTGCCGGGCGTGCTTGGGGTCATCACGGGTCACGATTTTCCCGACGCGGCCAGCCGCATCGCCGAGTTGGGCGAAGGAGCCGTGAACCTCGCTCATCTGAGCGCGAACTGCCTGGCTCGGGACAAAGCCCTGTATAAAGGGCACGCCGTGGCCGCCGTGGCGGCCGTTTCTCCCCATGTGGCCGAAGAGGCCCTGTCGCTCATCAAGGTCGACTACGAGCCGCTGCCGTCCGTCACCTGGGTGCTCGACGCGATGCAGCCGGGCGCGCCCATCTTGCACGGCGACCTGCGCACCGACGAACTCGGGAAGAAGGGGGAGGAGGAGACGAACGTCGGCGTTCATCTCCAATTCGAAATTGGCGACATCAAGAAGGGCTTTGCCGAGGCCGACGTCGTCGTCGAGCGCGAGTTCCGCACGGCGACCGTGCATCAAGGCTACATCGAGCCGCACGCCGCCACGGCGCTGTGGAACGAAGAGGGACATCTCACGGTCTGGACCTCGACGCAGGGCTCCTTCACGGCGCGGCAGCAGACGGCCGAGCTGCTGCAGATTCCGGTCTCGAAGGTAACCGTCGTGCCGACGGAGATCGGCGGCGGATTCGGCGGCAAGATCACGGTCTATCTCGAACCGGTGGCAGCGCTGTTGAGCCGCAAGACGGGCCGTCCGGTGAAGATGACCATGTCGCGGCAAGACGTGTTCGAGGGGACCGGCCCCACGCCCGGCTCCTTCATGCGGATGAAGATCGGCGCTAAGAAAGACGGTAAGCTCACCGCGGCCGAGGCGTATCTGGCGTACGACGCTGGCGCATTTCCGGGCGGCGTGATCAACCCCGGCTGCATGTGCGTCTTCAGTTGCTATGAGTTGGAAAACGCCAAGGTCGACGGCTACGACGTGGTGATGAACAAGCCGAAGTCGGCGGCGTACCGCGCGCCCGGCGCCACACAAGCGGCCTTTGCCTGTGAATCGGTCATCGACGAGCTGGCCGAACGCCTGGGCATCGACCCGATCGACTTCCGCCTCAAGAACGCGGCGAAGGAAGGGACACGCCGCGTCGATGGCCCGGTCTATCCCAAGGTGGGCCTCATCGAAACGCTCGAGGCGGTCAAGCAGAGCGAGCACTACCGCTCGAAGCTGGCAGGTCCCTATCGCGGCCGGGGCGTGGCCTGCGGATTCTGGTTCAATATCGGGCTCAAGTCGAGTGCCGCCGCGAATGTGAACGCCGACGGCACCGTCACGCTGATCGAAGGCTCGACCGATATCGGCGGCACGCGCACTTCGGTCGCCATGCAACTGGCCGAGACGCTCGGCATTGCCGCCGAGGACGTCATTCCGCGCGTCGTCGACACCGATAGCGTCGGCTACACCGACGTCACGGGAGGCAGCCGCGTCACGTACGCCACCGGTATGGCGGCGCACGAGGCGGCCCTCGATATCCAGCGGCAAATGTGCGAGCGCGCCGCCTTCCTGTGGGAGTGCGCCGCCGCCGACGTCACGTGCGAAGGCGATAAGTACCTGGCCAAAGGCAAGTCGATCACGTTCAAGGAACTGGCCGAGCAGTTGCACAAGACGGGGGGCCCCGTCGTCGGCCGCGGGGCGGTCGATCGCGAAGAGAATACGAACGGCTTCGCTACCCACCTGGCCGACGTCGAGATCGATCCCGAGACGGGCAAGGTGACCGTGCTGCGGTACACGATCGCCCAGGACGCCGGCCGCGCGATTCATCCCAGCTATGTCGAAGGACAGATGCAGGGGGGCGTCGCGCAGGGGATCGGCTGGGCGCTCAACGAAGAGTACCTGTACGACGATCAGAACCGCATGACGAACGCCAGCTATCTCGATTACCGCATGCCGACGGCGCTCGATCTGCCGATGATCGAAACAATCATCGTCGAGGTGCCCAATCCCTCGCACCCGTTCGGCGTGCGTGGCGTGGGCGAGACGCCGATCGTGGCTCCGCCGGCGGCGGTCGCGGCGGCGGTCTACCGTGCCGCGGGCACGCGGATGTTCGAACTGCCGATGTCGCCCCCCCGGGTGTGCGCGGCCATGCAGCACAAGCAGGGCTAACGTCTGGGTGTTTCTCCAGCCCTCGGAAGAATGCGTTGCAAGGGGCGCCGCCGCGGACGACAATGCGCGCGGAAGGGACCGTTCGAAATACCAGCATTCTGCTGCGGAACGAGAGGGGGCGTCGCATGAGTGTTCGCAGGCTCTGTCGCGCGCACGCGCTGTTGTGGTGCGGATTGTCGTGGCTGGTGTTGCCCGCCGCGGTCGCCCAGCAAACCAGCGATGAGTTGGAGGCGGCGCGTCTGGTCGATGAGGCCCTCTCGCACGAGGTGCAAGGAGACGAGGCCGGCCGTCGGCAACTGTTGGACGAGGCGATCCGTCGCTTTCCCGATTTTGCCCCGGCCCGCTGGCAGGCCGGCTTCGTGCGGCAGGAGGGGGGCTGGCTCGATCTCAAGCACGCGCGTGGGTCGGCGGCCGAGAATCCCACGCTGCTCGAGTATTATCGCCGACGCGACGCCTCGGCCGCGACCGTGGCGGCACAGCTTCAACTGGCTCGCTGGTGTGAGCGCCACGGTCTCGAGGCTCAGCGCAAGGCCCATCTGACGAGCGTGCTCACGCTCGATCCCGGCCATGCGGTGGCGCGTCGCGAGTTGGGCTATTTGCGCATCGGCGGAAACTGGATCCGCCAGAGCGGACTTGCCGAGCAAAAAAAGGAACTCGAAGCGCGCCGCCGTGCCTTCGAGCGCTGGCAACCGATCGCCGTGGCCATTCGCACCGGGCTGAAGAGTCCCGAGCCATCCAAGCGAACCAAAGCGCTCGACCAATTGCGCGGCATTCAAGAGGCGTCGGCCATCGAGGCCCTGGAATGGACCTTTGCCGGAGACGAGTTGAATCTCGTGCAACCGGTGCTCGACGTTTGCATGCAGCTCGAAGGGCCGGTGGTGTCCGCGTCGCTGGGACGCTTCGCGGCTTTCTCTCCCTCGATGGACGTGCGGCTGGCGGCGGCCGCGCATTTGGCCAGGCGCTCGGAACGCGAAACGGTGCCTCCCTTGCTCGATCTGCTGAGCACACAGATCGAAGATCGCATCGACTACATGGTCTCGCCGGTGGGGCGATTATACGTGCGGCACCTCTTCTATCGCGAAGGATCGAACAGCCGGTACTTTTTCGTGTCGGATCTCGATTACTACCCGCAAGCGAAGCTCGAGTCTGCCGCCCGTAGCGAGGTGGGCAACAATCTCGCGATGCGGTTCAACCACTATCTCGCGCACGGGAAGATGGAGCGCGATCTCGGCGCCGAGCAGCAGGCCGTCGCCAGGGCCAACGAGTCGATTGCCGAGATCAATTCCCGCGTGATCTGGGTACTGCAGCGATTGTTGAAAGCGGATCTCGGCCATGATCCCTACGCCTGGTGGCAGGCGTGGTATGGTGCCTACAGCACGCCGCGCGGCGAGAAGCAGATCCATGCCACGTTTCAGCGCAAACAAGAATCGGTCGCCTGTCCGACATGCGAAGCGGCGTTCGGCGCCAAGATACAAACCGAGCGGGGTGCGATTCCGATCGAAGAGCTGCTCGTCGGCGATCGTGCGCTTTCGCAAAATCCCGCCACGGGCGAATTGACCTTCCAGCCGGTGCTATTCGTCTCGCACACCGCCGATGCGCATGAGGTGGTTACGCTGCGCATTGCAGAGAACGAGCTCGATGCCACGCCCATACAACGTTTTTGGGTAGTGGGGCGTGGCTGGATCGCGGCGGCCGACTTGAAACCGGGAGACCGCATCCACGGCCTGCACGGCTCGTCGCGCGTCGAGAGTGTCTCGGCCGGCAAGCAAGCCAAGACCACGCACGTCGTCATCGACGGAGCCCAGAACGCCTTTCTGGGGCCAGGTGCCCTGCTCGGGGGCGATCACGCTCGTCGCGAGACCGAAGAGCAGCCGCTTCCCGGTCTGAAGAAGTCGCCCTAGAGAACGCGTCGCAACTCGTGCGGCGTCGCGTGCTCGTCTACAGCCGGCACGAGGCGTTTCAGACGAGACCCTTGCGCACGGCCCAGACGGCGGCCTGCGTGCGATCGGTGCATTCGATCTTGCGCAGGATGTTCTGCACGTGCTCCTTGACCGTTTCGACGCTGATCGAGAGGGACTGTCCGATCTCTTTGTTGCTCAGGCCCAGGGCCACGTGGCGCAGCACTTGGCTCTCGCGCTGGGTGAGGGGCATTTCCCCTTCGTCGAAGACCATGCTCGTCGTGCGCAAGGTGCCCGCCACGCGGCGCACCTCGGGGCTCCACGCCGGCGCGGCCGAGGACATCACGGCGTTGATCGCCCGCAGCAACTCGTCGCGCCCCGCCCCCTTGAGCAGGTAGTCGCTGGCCCCCAGCGTGATGGCGCGGGCAATATACGTCGGGTTGTCGTAGGTCGAGAGGACGATGATCCGCGTCTCGGGGAGCTTCTCCTTGATGTCTCCCAGGGCGTCGAGCCCGTCCCGCTCGGGCATGCGGATATCGAGCAGAATGACGTCGGGCTTCAACTCGAGTGCCTTGCTGAGCGCTTCGTGGCCATTGCCCGCCTCGGCCACGACTTCGATTTCGCCGTCGCTCAATAGGCTGCGGAGGCCGGAGCGAACCACTTCGTGGTCGTCGACAATCATCACCCGAATCGCCATTCGTTCCTCGTCCTTAGTGAGTATGGGGTCTAGGTATCTTCACCTATCGAGCCCTATCGGCTCAGCGGCAAAGTCCGCCTGTGGCGGAAGATTAGCCCCCTCACACGTAGAGTAGGCCGTGCCTAGATCGGGTGGTAGTCCCCAGACGACGTTGGCGAACCACCAAAAAGCGGGGGGTGGTGTGTCACAGGGGGAATCCATTCCCCGATCGGTTGATGACGGTTGTAGGGCTCATAACGTTCGCCCCACGCCAGCGTTACGTGGAGATCGTTTCCTCATGTTTCCGTGACGCGCGGCGCGTTGACGCTCAACCTCGTGTGACGTAGATATTTTTCGACAAGCGCTGTCGTTACTTCTCCCCAACGAACGGCCAGCGATTGGCTTGATCTCGTTTCGCGGCTCGCCACGCCGGGCCCGAAACCGGATTGCGCCCTTCGCACCGTCGAGCACGCAGGCGGCTCGACCAGGGACCGAATTCAGCCGGGTGAGAAGATCCATGAAACAGGGCACGCTGCTGCTCGTCGACGACGACCGCCACATCCTCACTTCGATGGCCGACTGGCTCCGCGAGCAGGGTTACCTGCTTGAGACCGCGGCCAGCTACGCCGAAGCGATCAAGGCCATCGATCGCAAGCCCTACGACCTGGTGCTGGCCGACATTCGGCTCGGCGATGGCGACGGCTTCGACGTGCTCGAGCATTGCCGCCGCACGCGTCCGAACACGCTGGTCATCCTGCTCACCGGCTACGGCACCGTCGAAACCGCCATCGAAGCCATTCGCGCCGGCGCGTTCGACTTCCTGACCAAGCCCTTGATCGACGAAGAACTCGAGTTGGCCATCGACCGCGCGCTCAACCAGCGCCAGGTCATCGAAGAAAACAAGAATCTCAAGGCGCAGCTCGACCTGCGCTTCGGCATCGACAACATCGTCGGCCACGATCCGCGCATGCAGCGTATCTTCGACCTGATCGAGAGTGTGGCCGATACCAAGGCCACGGTGCTCATCACGGGCGAAAGCGGCACGGGCAAGTCGCTCGTCGCCCGCGCGATCCACCGCCGCAGCGCGCGCCGCGACAAGCCGTTTGTCGAGGTGGCTTGCGGGGCGCTGCCCGAGACCCTGCTCGAATCGGAACTCTTCGGCCACGTGGCCGGTTCGTTCACCGGCGCCACCGGCGATCGCCTGGGCAAGTTCCTGCAGGCCGATAGCGGCACGATCTTCCTCGACGAAATCGGCACCGCCAGTCCTGGTCTGCAGGTCAAGCTGCTGCGCGTGCTGCAGGATTTCGAGTTCGAGCCGGTCGGCGGCACGAAGACCTTCCGCGTCGATACACGGGCCATCCTGGCCACGAACGAGGATCTGACGCGTGCGGTGGCCGAAGGGCGCTTCCGGCAAGATCTGTACTATCGCATCAACGTGATCAACATCGAGCTGCCCAGTCTCCGTGAGCGGATTGCCGATATTCCGCTTTTGGCGAAGCACTTCCTCGAGAGTGTGTGCGAGGAGTCGGGGCGCAAGGTGCGCGGCTTCTCGGAAAATGCCTTGGCCGCCATGCAACGCTATCGCTGGCCGGGCAACGTCCGCGAGCTGCAGAACGTCGTCGAACGCGCGGTGCTGCTGGGCAAGGGAGAAATGATCGAGCCCGACGATCTGCCCGCCCAGTTGGCGGCGGCCGCGCCGGTCTCCGTGCAGCCGGTCGAAGGTCGCACGTTGAAGCAGGCGCTCAGCTCGCCGGAGCGTCAGATCATTCTCGACGTGCTCGAGAGCAACGGTTGGAACCGTCAGCTTACGGCCGAGAAGCTCGGCATCAACCGCACGACGCTCTACAAGAAGATGAAGCGTCTGGGGCTGGAAGAGCACGAACAACGCGTGGGGCGTTAATCGGGCGTGCAGGCCGGCGAGCTTAAAGGGCGGGAGGCACAGGCTGTCCTGCCCGTGCTGGGTTCGGCCACCCCTCGCGCTCAAGCCGCAGCCAGTCCCCCCGAGACTTCTTCGCGTCCCAGCTTGCCGGTGGCGAGCCGCATCGACGCGGGCTCGACGAAGCTCAACCCCGCGAGGAAGATCAGCAGGGCAAACAGGTGCAGGCCGGTCGCCAGCGCCAGCAGGCCCCACATCACGGCCGAGATCCCCAAGAGCAGCGGACGTCCCAGGCGATTCCAGATCAGCACCGGGAAGAGCAGCTCGAAGAGCATCTGGGCGTGCGTCCAGGCATTCACCACGTAAGGGTGGCTGGCCAGCATGCCCGTGAAGTCGACGGTGCGCGACTCGGGCCGGGCCAGCAACCACCACACGGCGAGTCCGTTCCACCAGGCGTCGCCGTACATTTTGGCCAGGGCCATCATCACGTAGACGAGCACCAGGTGGACCTGGATGAGTCGCGTGGCGACCGTGGCCGCCCAACTCAAGTGCGCGGTGGCGCGTTCGTCGGGTCGACCGGTGCTCGCGGCGCGACGCCGCGCCGTCTGCCAGGCATCGACCGAGAGATACTGCCCGCATGGCGCGAAGCAGAGATAGAACATCAGGAAGGCCAGAATCGGTTCTGCCTGTCCCGTCAGTTGCGGACCGCGGTGAATGTAGGAGATCACCACGATGAAGGCGAGAATCGAGCTGACGCGCGTGAAATAGCCGACGGTGAAGGCCAGGAGCACCGCCGTGCCCAGGAACTGCGAGAGCCACAACTCGAGCGGCGAGCTGGCGAAGTCGAGATAGGAGACTTCCGTCGGGCTATAGGACATCGAGTTGACGAACGATAATGGCAACAAGCCGTCGGGGCCGAAGAACGTCGTCAGATCGGGCGCATAGGTGATCTGCCAATACAACGCCACGACGCCCACCAGCGCGCGCAACACGCACAGCGAATAGGGGTCGCGCGGGGCAAACCAGAACTGGTTCCAACCGTTGCCGAATTGCTCGGTCAGCTCGTTGAAATAGCTGCTCACCGCGTTCATGGCGTGCTCCTGGGGGCGGCGGGGCCGGAAGCGGGGGCCGCGGGCGAGGTCGTGCCGGGCGCGGGGGCCGTCGTCGCCGGAGGCGGAGCGGTCGTGGCCGGTGTATTCATTGAACCACCGCCGAACAGGGCGTCGTCGTCCGACGTCTTCACCAGGTTCACCTGACCTTCTTCCGTGCGCACGACTTGTGCTTCGTACAGCGTGCGATAGCGGCGGGCGTCGTAAGGGTCGGCTACCGAGAGATCGGGAGATCGGGCGTCGTCCATATTCAGCACGAAATGCCCCCGGCTACGGAACGTGGCCTTCGAGGCCTTCAGCGGCGCCATGACGGCCCCCGAGAGCGCCTGCGGCAACAGGGGTTCGATGGCGTCATTGCCGACGGCGCTTCCGACATTGGCCGCCAGCATCTGGTAACGCTGTTCTCGGACACGGGGCCAGATGTTTTCTTCCGGGATGAGCACCTGCCGGATGTTGCCGTCGGGCAGCGTCACGTCGATTTGCAGTTGCTGATCGACGTCGAAGGTCTCGCCATACGTCAGATAGAACTTGTAGTTCAAGTCCATGTCGAGCAGTTGCAGGTAGTAGGCCGGCAAGCGGCGCAGACCCAACATGAGTCGCGACGTCGCTTGATCGTTGCCGCTGCTCGACAGGGCAGCCACGCCCAAGAAGAACAGGTGGACAACGAGAAGCAAGCTGACCACCGTGCGGATGAGCGGATCGGGGAGCGATGCCGACGGCGTGGGCGCAGCAGGTGCGCGAGAGACAGAAGACATGAGCAATGATCGCGTCGCGGGCCGGGAGGGAGGAGGACGCTCGGATTAGCGCCTACTACTCTATCGGACTCGCAAGGCGCGTTGCGTCGGCCGCGATTCGTACGCTGGCACAACCGCAACAACAAAAAAAGCCGGATCTTCCCGAAGGAAGATCCGGCTTTTGTATGAGCTTCGCGACGTTCGGTCGAAACCGAACGGAGCGGCCACTCACGTTCAATTCAGCTTAGCGACGGAACTGGACCGTGCGGAAGCCGAACGGAGCGCGATCGAGGCTGGCGGCAGCCGGAGCCGGGGGGGCTTCAGCAGCGGGAGCGGCCTCGGCCGGGGCACCACCGCAATCACCAGCGCAGCTGCCCGAGCAGGGGGCCGGACCGCAGCAGCTGTTGCCGTGGCAACCGTGGCAGCCGTGGCAGCGATGACGACGACCGCAGCAGCGGTTGCCGAACAGACGACGACGGCCGTGGCACGAGCACGAGCACGAGCAATCGTTACCCGAGCAATCGCAACCACTGCAACCACCGTCGCAGCCGCTGCAACCATGGCAACCATGGCAGCCGTGGCCAGCGAAGGCCTTGCTCTCACCACCCAACAGGGCGATGCCGACCACCGCGAAGAAAATCGCGATGCCAAACACCAATGCACGATTCATCCTACACTCCTCCACTAACAGGTACCGTAAGCAGGAAGCCAACACTTGTCGCCGTCCCACTCTTGCGCTCCCCCCGCGGGACGGCTATCCAAGGGGAGGCGTCAAAATTCTCTAAGCAGGCTTTGACCGACTTCGCGGACCATCGCTCCGCTTAGCTTGGTAGTTTTTATCGATTGCGTAGCTGCAAGTAACTGCACAGGCTAGGCCGGTAAACTTAACACTCCGGGGGTCGATGTCAAGCGGCGGCGAGAACTTGTAGCTATTGGGCTGGCGTGGTTGGGTGGGGGTTTTGCGATGGTTGTTTCTCAACAGTAGAACAATTCCAACGCCGGTCAACAAAAACAGCGAAGCGATTTTCCGCCTCGAAAGGCAAGAAAATCGCTTCGCTGATGGATTGTTCTAAGTTGTTTTTTAGTAGTGGTTTACGGTTTTTTTGTTCGCCACCGCTACACGGCCTTGCCCCGCACCGATCATGGCGCTAGCGCCGCGCCCCTCCTCGGCGACGGGGGCGAGGCTCGTTCCACGTGCCGATGTCCCGGGGCCACGGCACCGCTGCTAGCACGCGGGCGACAGCAGAATTCTCGGCTTTTTTTCGCCTACTGAGTCGTCGTCGGTTGTGCGGTGGCCGGACCCGGCTGCGCGGCCTGCAAAGTAGCCGGCTGCGAGCGGCGTTCGATCTCGGCCTGCAGCATCTGTTGCTTGCGGAGCATGTCTTCGGGATCCTCGAAGTTCAAGAACAAGGGGGGCTGATCTTCGAATACCTTCGTGGCCATGCCGGCGATCCGCCAGCCGTCGAACTCGCGACGCACCATCCAGATGATCGAGTCGGAGCGGCGCTCGCCCGACTCGTCGACGTCGCTCCACACGCAACTCACGTGGGCTCCGTCCTCGGCCACCATCTCGACGCTGTCCACTTCGAAGCTGGCGGTATCGCTACCCGGCGGCGCGACCACCATCTCCAGCTCCTTGGTCTTTTGACGTGCTGTCGGGGTGAGCATCTCGTCGGCAATCTTTTCGTTGCCCGTACGCACCGCTTCGAGAAATTTGAACACGGCCTTGTCGGGCCCCTCGACGTCGGCCGGGGCCTGGGTCTGCGCGGCCGGTTCCGCGGGAGATTGCGAACCGCAGCCGGTCAACAACAAGGGAGAGAACGCCAACGTGGCGATCGACAACATGCGCAACATGCCCAGGGCTCCTTCCACTGGAAACAGGATCCGGGCGTCCTACCCGGCGTATTTCGGGCGGGGAGTGTCGCAGGTAACGTCCGACCGGTCAAGACAAAGTACGACGCGGAATCCGCCAGCAGTGCTGGCGCGAGAGGGGGCGGGGGGCAACGCGGTGCTGAAGATGAATCGATCGGGCCAAGGGCGTCCGATCAACCCGCGCCGGCGCCTCGATCGAAGGCGTCTTGATCGCGCTGATACAGGGCCAGCGCCGACTCGAACGTCTGCGGAGCGATTCGCCAGACAGGATTCTCGTCCGTGTGCGCACTCGAATGGGCCACGAGCAGGCGGTACATGAACTTGAACAAGTGTCGCGGCACCCGCAGCGAGCGGAACGAATCGATCAGCCGGCGGTCGGTGATCCCCTCGTCGAACAGATCGCGGAGCGCGGGCTCGCGGCCTGGTTCGGCACAGGCCTGCACGCGGGCGGTCGCCACGTCGTACAACGCCTCGCCGGTCCACTGCAGGGAGGGGACCATGTTCTGCTTGTCGAGCCGTGCCCGCTGATAAAAGTCGCGGTCCTCGCGGTCGACAAAGTACGACAGCTCGATCGGCAGCAGCAGCTTCAGCCCCAGCCCCGGGTGCTTGAGGAACTTGTTGTCGAGCATGGGCCACAGCAGGGCCTTCATCTGCTCGGCCGAGCCGTTGATCAAATGGGGCTCGTCCACGCGGTCGACCAGCACGACCAGTCCGTGGAAGCCGAACGAACGCAGGATGCCCTGCAGTTTGATCAACAGTTCGTAGCGGTCGTCGGTGCGTTCGCGATCGGGTAATGGCTGGTTGGCCAACTCGTCGTTTGTAAAGCGCATCATCTGCTTGCGCAGCGGGTTCGTATCGTGGCGCAAGACCCGGGTGTGCCGCGCAATGCGCGAGGCCATCGCCCAGCGCGAGCCGGCCAGCCACAGCCAGGGGACCCAGCCGGCCACCACGGCCAGATAGGGCCAGGGGGTGGCGAGCCAGTCGGACCGCTTCGACACCAGCAGAATGGCGGCCACGAGGAGCGTCACGGCGATGCCAATGGCCAATCGCCGATGGGCGCGCCAGATCGGAAAGCGCAACTTCTTCCGCAGACGCTGCCAACGGACCAGCGGGGTGCCCGAGGTGGACTGATCGTAGCAGGAGGCCAACAACAGCAAGTCACGCTTTTGATGCCGATCGAGCACGCTCAGGTCGAGCGCGCGGGGGTCGCCTGCCTCGCCGCCGATGCGGCCGTCGACGAACACCCGATCGACCAGCGACGTGACCGCGAGGGACAGGATCGCATCCATATGATCCCAGAGCTTCCAGTCGTCGAGCACGCGCCCCGTGCGGCGGCGTCGCGAGCTGGCGTGCTCGGCGAAGCGGTCGAGAAACGGATTGAAATCGTCGTACTCGACGATGAACAACCGTTTGGCCGGGTGCGCCTGGTTGTACTCGTTCAGTTGGCGGACGATCTGCAACCGCAGCGCCGTTTTGCCGGCCCCTTTCTCGCCGAAGACGATCGACGTGGCCGGCTCGCTGGGATCGCCGTAGATCTTATCCCAACTGGGATGCCGCGCGCCGTTCAGACAATGCTCCTTGAAGACGGGGTCGGTCTGGGCGTCTTCGTCGGCGAACGGATTGATCGCGATGCCGTGGTGGGCCAGGAATTGCTGGATCTTCATAGGTGTCTATTCGGCGCGGACGGGCGAGGCTTGCTTCCTACTTGGCTCGCAGTCCGTCCACCATCTCTTGAAAGGCCTTGGACTGCGTTTCGATTGTCTTGGCGGGACCGTAAAACTTGAGATAGATATCGCCGTTCTGCGTGGCGATGACCGCCCCCAGCATGCGGTAGTTTTCGCGTTCGATGGCCGGACCCGGCGCGAAGGGGGAGGGCTTGTCGAGATAGGTGCCGGCGATGTCCACCAGGTAGACGTCCTGCCCGGCGACCTTCTTTTCGGAGTTCTTGGCCCGGTCGGCGGTGCTGCCGCCGTCGGGTTGGGTGAATTGGCCGTACCAGCGTTCGAGATTGGCCTTCACGCCGCCGCCGGCCGCCATGATGGTGAAACGCCCTTCGGCGTCGTCTCCTTCGGCCGCCGGCGCCGCGAACTCGTAGGCCACGATGCGCGACTTGGGCATCTTGCGGACCCACTTCTCGGGGGCGTTGAGCGAGACGGCGCCCAAATCGAGTACGTGCTCGTCGTCGGCCGCCCGGGCCGTGCCCGCCGCAGTGAGACTGAAGAGGGCGAGGGCGCCCGCCGCGAGGCTGCACAACCAGAAGGTGCGAACGTGGTCCACGAGCCGCATGGCGCATCTCTCCGCTCGAGTAGGTGGGGCCAGAACCGGTGCCCGATTCTAGGACATCGGCGGCCGCGCCGACAGTGGCTCGGCCCAGGGGTAATGGGGGCCCCAGAAAAAGACCAAACGGCCCGCCCGCTGGGGTGCGGGGGGCCGTTTGGCGTGGGCGCTAGAGACGCTCTCGGCGGTCGTTTGAAAACCGCTTTGATCGGTCGTCAGCGTGCGATCGGCCTAGTTGCAGCAGCAAGAAGGCTCGACTTCGCAGCAGCTCGGCTCGCAGCACGACGGCTCGCAGCAGCGCTTCTTGCAGCACAGACGCGAGAAGAAGGCACGCAGGCGGTGACCGCAGCGGGGGCGGCAGCAGGGATCGCAGCACGAGTCGCAGCACGAAGTGGCTTCGCAGCAGCTCGGCTCGGCAGCGCAGCACGAGGGCTCGGCGGCGCAGCAGCTCGGCTCGGCGGCACAGCAGCTCGGCTCGCAACACGAAGGTTCGCAGCACGAGCCGCAGCCACGGTGGTGACCCAGGCCGAGCACGCGATCGAGCAGCTCGAAGGCCTGGGCATTCTGGGCGCTGCTGGCCACGAACAAGGCGGCCAAGGCGAACGCCGACAGAAGAATCCGTCGTTGCATGGGGAGGACTCCTAGAAAGTTGGGGAGAATGGGAGGGAGCTAAAGGTCACACGAAGTCATGGTGTCGTATCGACGATGCGGGCCGCGGCCCTTAGCTGACCCGTACGGTTTCGCAACGCGCGGCTTGAATCCATCGCAACGAGCGTGCGCGGACTAGCGACCGTGACGATTGTGCGGCCGCCGAGGCGACGAAGAACTACGAGCTTTGAAGCTCGCTTTCGCCCGGCAGGAGGGTCAGCGGCTTGCCGGCCGACGTGCGAAAGACCGAGAAGTGCCGCCGGTCGAGCGTGAAGACGGTCTCGATTCCGTCACGCTCGGCGAGCCACATGAGGGCGGCATCGGCGAGGTCGAAGCCCTGATCGGAGTAGCGGGCGAGAATCGACGCGATGCCAGGGATGTCGGACTCGTCGAGAGGTAAGAGCCTGATTCGGTGCCCGTCGCAACTCTCGATTAGCCTAAAAACGCCCCTCGAAGTTTTTCGCAAGAGATACGCGGCCTCGGTGATCGCCGGCCAGCACGAGTACATCGGCAGCCGAATTCGCTTGAGGCAATCGCCGCAGACGGACGATCGCGGGTCCGCATGGTTGAAGAGGGCAACCAGGGGCCCTGCATCAATGAGAGTCCGGGTCTTCACCGAAGCCTTCCATATACTTCGGGTTGGTGCTTAGATCCGGGGGCGCGTCCTTTACGCACCCAAGCAAGCCCGCCGCCAGGAAAACATCATACGCGGACGGTTCACTATCCGCAGGAGGGGCTTCACGCACATTTTCCGCATGCGTACGCAATGATACGCGAACAACTTGGTTTTCCGACAACTCAATCGGTTCGAGTGGTCGCAAAAGGCCGTTTTCGACAATCGCACTAAATTCCCATTGCATACGGTAATTCTAACGTTCCCAAACATCGGGGGCCATCCATTCAAGGAAAACCTGCGGTTTACCGCCGCGTTTGGCTCCAGAAGGAGCCGAAGGTGTCGGAGGTGGAGTTGGCCAGCGAGATCTCGGGACTGACGGCCGAGGCCAACGTGCCGAGATCATTCAGGATCTCTCGCATCAGCCAGAAGCAAGTACCAGACGACAAGAACCCGAGCGCGCTCAGTCCTCCAAAGACAAGGGGATCTTTTTCCACGAAGAAGACCGCGAGAAACAGGCTTACAAAGGGCACCGCGATGGCAAATATGAAATCAAAGGCGCATCGACGTGCGAGCGCCACGAGCGCCTTACCGTCGCGTGGATCGGAAGTCTCTGGGCGTATCAGTAAGGGATACAAGCTCCGTGTGCAGATGAACGTAATCAAGAAAAACGTGGCGGTGGCTGCCATGACGCCACTCAATATCTGAGACAAGACGAACTGAGACATCTGGCCCCAATTCACCGCCGGCCCCAAGGCGAACCGCAACCAGCCGGTAAACAGAATCCCAGAAAGAATCCACATCGCCATCGTAGTCGACGAGATGATTCCACCCAGATGCAGGCATCGAATGCGGGCTGGCACTAATTCCGACGCCGGTAAGTCGTGCCCTTCACGCACTCGCTTTATGGCCCTTAGCGCTAGATTTCCGAAGGCGATGCAAATGGCGATTCCAATTCCATAAACCAGCGGATTGAGCGTCCAGATCTGCCAATGAAAGATCGACCGTGCGCGTTCCCCCACATCATCCACGATATTTTGGATGATCGCAGTTTCATTGTAATAGATGTTGAAAACACTCACGATCACGTTTGGCACAACGGCTGCCGTCAGTAGCACGGTTAAGGGCCAGCGTCGTGCGCGTTCGCGCCAGTTGCCCGCGCGCGGACGCAGCAACTGTTGCACGCGCGGTTGCAGGCACAGTTCGAGCTGGCGCTCGAGCTCGCCCCCCGTGCGGAAGCGGTCTTTCGGATCGGGGGCCAGGCACTTGGCCAGCACCTGATCGAGCCCCGGCGGGCAATCGGCGGGCAGTTCGGCGAACTTCGCCGGCGTGATACCCCCCCGCCGCTTCGCCGAGAGCTGTTCGAGCGTCGACGACCAGTTCGCTTTCGGCGCGTCGTCGTCGAAGGGACGTCGCGTCGTGAGCAACTCCCACAGCATCACCCCCAACGAATAGATGTCGCAGGTGTGGTCGAGATCCTCGGGACGGACCGATGTCGTGGCGTTGCAGGCGTCGAGCTGCTCGGGGGACATGTAGGCCAGGCTGCCACCGAAATAGGCCGCCGGCGCCACGCCATCGAGCGTCGAGCTGAAGCTGACGTTGAAGTCGACCAGCTTCGGGGTCCCGTCGGCAGCGAGCAGCACGTTGGCCGGCTTGATGTCGCGGTGCATGACGCCGCGTTGATGGGCATAGTCGAGTGCCGAGGCCAGGCGCGCGCCGAGCCAGCAAACCACGGTCGGCCAACTCGCCTCGGCCAGGCGGGCACGTGTCATTGATTCGCCCGGCGCCGACTCGCCGCGCTTGTCGAGACAGCGATCGATCACCTCGAGCAACATCCGGCCGTGACGCTCGGCCGGTGGAATCTGCCGCGCGTGGTCGAGCGCGTCGTAGAGCGTGCCCCCCGGCACATACTGCATGTAGAGCAGCCGGATGCCCCGATCGGCCAGGTGCCGCTGGTCGTAGATCCGCACGATGTGCGTATGGTCGAGCTGCGCCATCGTCTGCGGCTCGTGACCGCGGTCGGACGAGACTTTGAGCGCGACGAGTCGCTGCATCGAACGCTGGCGGGCTAGATAGACCGTGGCGAATGCTCCTTCGCCCAGTTGCGCGAGCAGGTCGAAATCGTCGACCGTCGCGCCGACCTCGACCTTCTGGATTGCCTCGCGCGACATCATGATCGTCGGCCGCGGCGCGACGTCGAGGCCCAACAGCCGGCCCAGCTCCTCAGCCTGCTGCGGAAAACGTTCGAAGTAATCGGCCACGTCGACCGCGTCGCCCCGTTGGCGGCGGACGTGGAACTCTTCGTAGATCAGATCGGCCGGAAGCCCCCCCTCGCGCAGCTCGGGAAAGTCGGCGACGTACTCCTCGACCTGCTTGGGCAATTCGCGATGTTGCCAGCGGTACTCGAGATCGACCTTAATCAGCTCGATGAGCGCCATGCGCCGCAAGAGGGCCGGCTCGGCGGGAACGAACCGCGCCAGCTCGGGAGGATCGCCTCCCGATTCCCAGGCATTGACGAACGCCTCGACCTGCTCGGAGAGCAGACCCCAGTTTCGCGAGATCGTCTCCGACGACCAGTCGTCGCGTCGGGTGGGCGTTTCCACGTCGTCACTCCGTTCCTGCATCGACCCAAAGTCGGCGCGAGACGAGGTCGTGCCGGACAACTCTCATTCTGGGGCGATTCTCGACGAACCGCAATGTCGGAACCTCTCGACGCTGGAGCATGGCGACAGGCTCGCCCCCCAGGTTCCTAAATTCTAGGACCAATTATCTTGCTCCGCGCGGAGAGAAGGCTACGATGCGCCGTTACCTCGGGCACGGCGGGCGTATTTGGCGCCCGATCGCAAGGCTCGAATTCTTAACACGAGGCAGGCGATGTCCGATCACGCGGACGAGGAGCTCGTCGGCCGTTTGCGCGCAGGGGATGTCGACGCGCTGGCCCAATTCCTCACGGCGCGACAGCGCCCTTTATTGGCGTTCATCGAGCGGCAACTCGGCGCGGCGCTGCGCAGCAAGGTCGAGCCCGACGATCTCTACCAGGAAGTGAGTGCCGAAGCGGTGCGCTCCCTGTCGGGTATCGAGCTGGGAGATCGCGATCCTTTCTCCTGGCTCTGCCAGATTGCCGAACGGCGGATCATCGACGCGCATCGCCGTTTTTTTGGCGCCCAAAAGCGCTCCGCCGCCCGCGAGGTTCCCCTCGGCGCGCCGGTCGGAGGCGATCAAAGCCGCGCGGCGCTCGTCGATCTGCTGGTCATGACCATGACGACGGCCAGCCAGGCCTTCTCGCGCAATCAGCGCGAGATAAAGTTGATCGACGCCATGGGGCAGCTCAATGAGGAGCAGCGCGAGGTGCTCCGCTTGCGGTATCTGGAAGGATTGCCCTCGAAGGAGATCGCCTCGCGGATGGGCAAGACCGACGGCGCCGTCCGCGTCATGCTTAGCCGCTCGCTCGATCGGCTGCAAACGATCCTGGGGCCCGATGCCGCGCCGCGCTGACCGCGGCAGTCCGAAACGCCTCGTCTTGGTTCGCTCGTCCCGTGAGAAAGTGCGCGATGCAGAAAAAACAGGTCTGCTTCGTCACCGGCGCGGCGAGCGGTATCGGCCGGCACCTGGCGGGAGCATTCGTGGCGCGGGGCTGGTCGGTTTTTGCCACCGACATCGAGCGAGATGCGTTGGCGGCGTTCGCGCGCGAGCAAGCGTGGCCTGCCGAACGCGTAGCCACCGCCGCGCTCGACGTGCGCAACTCGCTGGCCTGGGAAGAGACGCTCGACGCGGCCGAAGATCGCTTCGGGCCGATCGATGTGTTGCTCAATGCCGCGGGCGTCATCCGACCGGGACTCGTTCATCATCTGGATGCGGCGGCGGTCGACCTGCATCTCGACATCAATGCCAAGGGAACCATCTATGGCACTCAGGCCGCCGCGCGACGCATGGTGTCGCGCGGCGCGGGGCATATCGTGAACCTTGCCTCGATGGCGGCGCTCGCGCCGGTGCCGGGCCTGGCGTTGTACACGGCATCGAAGTTCGCCGTGCGGGGCTTCAGTTTGGCGATGGCCCGTGAGGTCGCACCACTGGGCGTGGCCATTACGGTGATCTGCCCCGACGCGGTGCGTACCCCCATGCTCGACTTGCAGGTCGACTACCCCGAAGCGGCCCTGACTTTTTCCGCGCCGCGCTTTCTCGAAGTAGGCGATCTGGAACAGATGCTGTTCGGGCGCGTCTTGCCCAGGCGACCGCTCGAGGTGACCTTGCCGCGCTCCCGTGGCTGGCTGGCAAAGTTGTCGAGCCTGGCTCCCGGCTGGACGGCGCCCCTCGTCCCCTGGTTGACCCGACGAGGGCTGGCGGCCCAACGCCGCCTGCGCGCGGATAAGTGATGCATTTTCAGCAAATGTCACGGCGCGCGGAGCAAGTCGACGACATTGCTTGACACGCGCGCGGCGCCCCCGCAGACTTGTAACTCTGCGTCGGAGAGGTGCCTGGTTGCACCCGCTCGTGGGCATGCATCATGTCGCGCTCTCGACTGAATTTGTTGTTCGCGCTGCTGCTTTGTGCCGTCACGGGCTTGGCGTACCGACACGTGACGCAACTCGATTGGGTCGGCTACGACGACGCGCTGTACGTCACGCAGAATCCCAATCTTCGCGACGGGCTCACGCGGCAGAGTTTCGTGTGGGCCTGGACGAGCGAGCGTGCCTCGAATTGGCACCCCCTCACGATGCTCTCGCACGCACTCGACTGCCAGTTGCATGGCTTGTGGGCCGGCGGGCATCATCTGACAAACCTGCTCTTGCATCTGGCGAACGTCTTGCTGCTCTTCGCCGCGCTCGAGTGCCTGGTGCTGGCCGGCGAGTCGACGCCAGGCAAGCAGGCTGCCACGGCGCGCGAGGGGAGCGAATTGCCCTGGAAGGCCGCCTTCGTCGCGGCGATGTTCGGCGTACACCCGCTGCACGTCGAGTCGGTGGCCTGGATCGCCGAACGCAAGGACGTCTTGAGCGCGCTGTTCTTCTTCCTCGCCTTGATCGCCTACACGCGTTTCGTCCGCCGGCCCTCAGCCTGGCGGATGAGCCTGGTGGCCCTGGCCATGACGGCGGGATTGCTGGCGAAACCCATGCTGGTCACCCTGCCCTGCGTGCTCGTGTTGCTCGACTACTGGCCGCTGCGCCGATTTGGTTTCGAAGCGACGGAGAATCGCCGCCTCTTCCTGCGTTGCCTGGTCGAGAAGTGGCCCCTCTTCGGTTTGGCCATCGTGGGTAGCGTGGCGACCTATGGGGTGCAGAGCCGCACGGGCGCCGTCCGCGATTTGGCCAGCATTCCGCTGGTCGATCGCCTGGCGAACGCGGTGGTCGTCTATGCCACTTATTTGTGGCAGACGCTCTGGCCGGTGAATCTCACTTGCTTCTATCCGCATCCGGGATCGGCACTCCTGTCCCGCGCCGATTTCTGGTCCAAGCTCGTGGCGTCGGCCGTCGTCATGATCGGGCTGAGTTGGCTGGCCCTCCTTTCGCGCCGTCGTTGTCCCGCGATCCTCGTGGGATGGCTATGGTACCTCGGCATGCTCGTGCCGGTGATCGGCCTGGTTCAGGTTGGTCGCCAGGCGATGGCCGATCGCTATACCTATTTGCCGCTGGTGGGCGTTTTCATGGCCGTGGCGTGGGGAGTTCCCGCCATGCTGGCGGCGGTCCCCTTTCGTCGCCCGATGCTCGCGGCGGGTGCCGTGGCGTTGGTAGTCGCCTGCACGTTGGTCGCCCAACGCCAGACGCTAACTTGGCGCGATGGCTCGACCCTTTGGAGTCACAATCTTGCCGTCGATGCCAACTCGGGTCTGGCACATTCGGGGCTGGCGCAAGTCTTTGCAGAGCGCAAACAGTTGGCCCTGGCAGAAATGCACGCCCGGCGGGCGCTGCAAATCGCGCCCGACGATCGCTACGCCATGCTCTGCCTCGCGGGGGTGCTGCTGCAGGACGAGCGCTACGACGAAGCGCTCGTCTACTACGATCGCGTCTTGAGCGTGGATCAGCGGCTGCATCAGGCGTGGGCGTCGCGGGCCGAAGTCCAACGGCGTCTCGGCCGTCTTGATGCCGCCAGCGCCGACTTGCGGCGTGCCATCGGCCTCGAGCCGTGCGAGCCGTCGCATCATCGTGCCCTGGCCAGCGTGCAGGCCGAACGGGGAAGCTTCAAAGAGGCCGTGGCCGAGTATCGCGAGGTGCTAATTCTCGATCCGATGGATCGAGCCACCCAGATTGCGCTGGGCGATCTGTTACGGGAACAAGGCGAATTGCCGGCCGCGATCGAGGCCTACAGGGCTGCCTTGAAGCTGGAGCCAAGAGACCAGGTTCTCCGCCGCCGCGTGGACGAACTGCTGGCGATGGCCAAGGTGCAGACAGATTCCGACCCGCCTTAGGCCGATTGCTTGCGGTCCCGCGAATTGACACCTCTCTAGCGCGGGCACAAACTTGAAGGTAGGCCCGTCCTGCCCCGAGAGTTCTCGAGGCGTAAAGTCTACATTCGCGGAGAGTTCCACCCGCGATCGACGCCTCCCCGTTGTTCTTGTTGGCGAAAATGAAGCGTTACGGTCTCCACATCGCGCTCGTTGTCGCACTCGGCGCGTTGACGGCGATCGGTTACTACCAGGTCGCCTGGAACGACTGGGTCGGTTACGACGACGCCGTTTACGTAACCCAAAACCCTACCGTGCGGAAAGGCCTCACTTGGGAGAGCTTTCGCTGGTCTTGGGTCAGCACGCGCGGAGCGAACTGGCATCCGTTGACGATGCTCTCGCACATGACCGACGTGACGTTGTTCGGTCTTTGGGCGGGGGGGCATTACCTGACGAACCTCGCCTTCCATCTGGCGAACGTCGTGTTGCTCTATTTCGGCCTGCAGTACCTGGTGCGTTCCGGACCCCGTGTCGCCGAAGAGCCGATCGGCGCCGCCGACGCGGCCCTTCCCTGGAAGGCGGCCTTCGTCGCCGCGATGTTTGCCATCCATCCGCTGCACGTCGAATCGGTCGCCTGGGTGGCCGAACGAAAGGATGTGCTGAGCACCTTTTTCTTCCTCCTGGCGTTGCTGGCCTACGGCTGGTACACGCGGCGGCCGAGTTTCGGTCGAATGGCCCTGGTGACCATGCTCATGGCGTTGGGGTTGTTGGCGAAGCCGATGCTCGTGACGCTCCCCGCCGTGTTGTTGCTGCTCGATTATTGGCCCTTGGGGCGCTTGTCGCTCGATGGCAATCGCTGGCGTGGCTCGTGGCGGCGTCTCGTCCTGGAGAAGGCGCCGTTGTTCTTTTTGTCGGCGCTGTCGAGCATCATCACCTACAAGGTGCAGAATACCTCGGGCGCGGTGCGGCATTTCACGCATCTGACGATCGACGATCGTATCGCCAACTGCCTGATGGCCTACGCCGGCTATCTCGGTCAGATGGTCTGGCCGCTGAAGCTGGCAGCCTTTTATCCCCATCCGGGCAAGTATCTGCTGACGCGACCGGAGTATCTCGTCAAGTCGAGCGTGGCGCTGGTGGTCATCGTCGCCGCGACCGCGTTGGCCGTTTGGTTGCGACGGACGCGGCCCTACCTGGCCGTGGGGTGGTTCTGGTACCTCGGCACGCTCGTGCCGGTGATCGGCATCGTGCAGGTCGGTAGCCAGTCGATGGCGGACCGCTACACGTATATTCCGCTCATTGGCATCTTCGTGGCCGTGGCGTGGGGCGTGCCCGATCTGCTGGCCCGGGTGCCGGCGCATCGCGCGGTCGTGGCTCTGGCGGCTTTCGGATCCGTCGTGGCCTGCACCTGGCTCACCTGGCATCAGGTGCAGACGTGGAAGAGCGATTATGCGCTCTGGTCGAACGTGTTGAAGGTCGTGGGAGACGACCCGCACGCCCATTGCGGGGTGGCGACCCCGTTGGCCAACGCCGGCAAGCTCGACGAGGCCTACGAACACTGCAAGAAGGCGCTCGCGCTCGATTCCAACGATCCGTTTGTGCTGCACTGCTACGCGGCCGTGATGTACGAGAAAGAAGACTACGAAGCTTCGCTCGAATACTTCAATCTCACGATTCAACGCAATCCGAACAAGGCGTTGGCCTACTCGGGCCGTGCGGCCGCATACCGCAAGTTGAATCGCCTGCAAGATGCCGCGGAGGACTATCGCCGCGCGGCGCAGTTGGAGCCGAACGAAGGCATCTTTTATCTCGAACTCGGCCGCGTCAATTTGGATCTCAAACGCTATCCGATGGCTGAACAGGCCTTCGAGCGGGCCATCGAGTGCAATCCCGAAGACGCCGACAGTTACGCGGGCCTGGGCAATCTGCACGCCCGGCTGGGCCACAAGGAAAAGGCGATCGCGCTGTATCGCCGCGTGCTGGAGATCGCGCCAAACAGCCACGAGATTCGCGAGTATCTTGCGGGTCTGCTGCTCGAAACGGGGCAAACCAAGGAGGCGAGCGACGAGTACGCTCGACTTGCCGAGCGGCAGCCCGCCTCGGCGGACTACGCCAGCAACCTCGCCCGAGCGGCGTTGGAGAGCAAGCAATTCGATCTGGCGGTCGAGAAGTACCGCGAGGCCACACGACTGGAACCCGCAGTGGCCCAACATCAGCTAGGTCTGGCGGCGGCGCTGGCCCGCCAGGGGCGGGATCTCGACGCCGCGATCGAGGCATGCCAGGTGGCCTTGGCCATCGATGCGGAATCCACTTCGGCGTACTACCAATTGGCCGAGATTCACAGCCGGCAGAACGACTGGGAAGCCGCCGCCGCGGACTACGAAGCCGTCCTCCGGATCAAGCCCGACTCGCTCGATGCCGCCAACAACCTGGCCTGGCTGCTGGCCACGCACGACGACGCCGCGCCGCAGAGCTCGCGCCGTGCCGTGGAACTGGCCGAGCAGATTTGCACGGCCACCGAACAGAAAGATCATTCCTATCTCGACACGCTGGCGGCGGCCTACGCGCAGGCGGGGCGCTTTGAAGACGCCGTGCGCACGGCCCGCTTGGCCGTCGAGCGGGCGCGAGCCGCGCGGCAAGAGGCGATGGCCGAGCAGATCAACTCGCGTCTGAGACTCTACGAGGCCGGGCAGCCTTTCCGCGAAGCGTAATGCTCGCTCGGCTTGCACCCGGCCCAGAGGCCGTTAGTCTGGGACCATTCGCGTCGCTGGCCTCGCGGCGCCTGACGCGTGCGACTCGTGCCCCCCCGGCTCAGGAACTGCTGCATGCCCCCTCTTGCCGACATCCACGTCCTCGATCTGACCATGCTGCTGCCTGGTCCCCTGGCCACGCAGATCCTGCGCGACATGGGGGCGCGCGTCACGAAGATCGAGCCACCAGCACCCGGCGACTACATGCAGTTGTGGCCTCCGATGGTCGGTCCGGTTTCGGCTACCTACTTCGCGATCAACCGCGGCAAGGAAATTCGCTCGCTCAATCTCAAGCAAGATGCTGATCGCGAGACATTTCTCGAACTGGTCGCCACCGCCGATGTCGTGGTCGAAGGGTTCCGACCCGGCGTGCTCGATAAACTGGGGGTGGGCTATCGGCAACTGGCGGAGCGCAAGCCCGAGATCATTCTTTGCAGCATCTCGGGCTATGGTCAGACGGGGCCGCTCGCTCGACGCGCGGGGCACGATTTGAATTACCAGGCGCTGGCCGGTGTACTTTCCATCTCGGGGGGGGACGGCGCCATGCCGCCCAACCCGCAGCTTCAAGTGGCCGACACGGCAGCAGGCTCGTACGGCGCCGCGATGCTTGTGCTGGCGGCGCTACTCGAACGCCAGCGAACCGGACGCGGGCGACATATCGATGTGAGCATGTCGGAACAACTCTTGCCGCTCATGTCGACGCTGTACGCCGCGGCCGAGTCGGAGTCGCGCGATCCACGACGCGACGGCGAATTGCTGAGTGGCGGGGCCCCCTGCTACCGCGTCTACCGCACGTCGGACGGCCAGTACTTCAGCATCGGGGCGCTCGAACCGAAATTTTGGCAGGCGCTGGTCGCGGCGATGGGCCTGCCGGAACTGGCCACGCAATCGCACGTGGGCGGGTCGCCATCAGACGAGATCGGCGAGAAGCTGGCGGCGCTATTCGCCACGAAGACTCGTACGGAGTGGGAGCAGATCCTCGCTCCGGCCGATGCCTGCTGCGAGCCGGTGCTGCGCTTCCACGAGGTGATCGAGCATCCGCAATGGCGGGCGCGAGATAGCTTCGAGACGCTCGAGGCCCCCGACGGCCATACGCTACGCGTGCCGCGGATGCCGGCCTCGCTGGCCGGCTTCTCTCGGGGCGGCACTCAACAGTAAGTCGGTCGCCCGCCGCTGGACTGTAATGGCGGGCGACTAGGCCACCTCGCTTCGGCGAAAATGTCCTCCCCATTCCCATCGCGGGAGGACACCTGGCAAGTGGCCGGTTAAAAAATGTGAAATTTTTCACAGTCTCGTAAGTTGTTTTGCAAAAAATGTTTGCGTAAATCGACGTGGGCGCAAGCCCCGGTTTTAGAACGCCAATTTTCTTGACATCCGAGGACCTTCAATGAGAATGAACTGGCCTTCGAGTTGATTTGAGTCGTGCGGGCCATCCCGCCTTTTTCGGACGTTTTGCCAAACCCCACCGAAGTCCGAAAGACATGGCCCCTACGGCAGGTTTGCCTGCCACTCGGAGTGTTCTTTTTATTCGACTGAATTTCGCCGCGCAACGAATCGTTCGTTCCATGTCCATGGGCGCTTTGCGTCGCTAGTGACGTCTGTCCGACTTGGTTCGAGACGCGGCGATCGTGGTATTGCTTTCGTTTTTATCTTTGTTCGAGGCCGTTGGTGCCATTGGGAGTGATTGCGATGAGGAACGTTTTCCAGGCCATTCTGGAATGTGGGCACGATGAAGATTTCGCGCCCGTGGAGACTGAAAACTTTGTGCCGACCGATGCCCCCGCCGGTTCGGCTGCCAAGCTCGAGATCTTGGCCCGTCGTATTGCCCAGGGCATGCCCTTGTGGCATCCCGAAGATCGCGCCGACTACACCGGTCTGACCGGCGTCGTCCGTCCGCGCGAGTAGTTCGCCTGCCAGGTGCGCGGAAATCGGCGATAAGGACATACCGCCGCGTCCCTCGATCAGTACAGCCTGACTCCCCCCGTTGGAAAACGTCGCAAGGAATGCGACGTTTTTCGCATTATAGGGTGCGCATTTTCAGTACCGGCACGCCGGCGGGGCAACCTTCTGCCGGCGCAACGTTGCTGTGACCCTCGCTTGTCGCGTCACGTTGCTTGCACGTCCTGCGACGCAGGGGAGATTTCCCTCTCTGCTTTCATGGCGTCCGCAGGCGCGCAGAATCTCCGCGGTACCCACGTACGCGGAGAGATTCTGCCATCAGCGGTGGCTGTCGGGCCGAACGCCTTCGCGGCGGCAGCGGCGTGCCCGCCGTCGGGAGCTTGTGCCCCTATTGAGGAGCGGCCGCGGCGCCCTGGGTCGAAGCCGGCGCCTTCTTGGCAGGCACCGTGCCCCCCAGATCTTTCAGCATCTTCTCGGCCTCGGCACGATGCACGAAGGGAGCGTCCGAACTGACCGCCAGTTGCAGCAGCTTGACGGCATCGTCGTTGCGCTTGAGTTGCTTCGAGATGTTGGCCATGTAGAAGGCCGAATCGCCCCCAATGCGCGTCGTGCGGCTGAGCGCCTGGAAGACGCGGGCGGCATCGGCCACGCGGTTGTACTTGAAGTACACCCAGCCCAGCGTGGCCAGGGCGGCAGGGTCTTCGGGATACTGACGGGCATTCGTCTCGGCCAGCTCGAGGGCGCGGCGACGCTTGGCGTCGTCTCCCGTCTCGATCAGCACCAGCGCCAGTTGGTCGGCCGCCTGGAAATTACCGGGTGATTGCAGGTATGCCTGTTCGAAGAACTTTTCGGCCGAGGCGTTGTCCTGCTTGAAACGGGCCACCGTGCCGGCCATCAGCTTGGCGGGCAGCGAGCTCGAGTCGACTTCAACCGCTGATTGCACCAGCGGCCAGGCCTCGTCGAAGTCGCCGTTCAGCAAGTGCCAGTCCGCCACGCCCAGCAGGGTCCGAGCATCTTGCGGATTCTTTTCCAAGGCCCGTTTCATCGACGCGGCGGCTTCGGTCTTGTTGCCATCGCCGGCGTAAAGGCGTCCCATGGCGATATCGGCCGGCGGGAAGACCTCGCTCCCCTGGGCGGCGACTTCCAACTCGGCCAGGGCCTCGTCGTAACGCTGCTGCTTGAAGAGGACTTGCGCCAGGTTGAAGTGCGCCACGGCCTTGTCCGGCGCGAGCTCGATCCAGTCGCGCAGCAGTTGTTCGGCGGCCGGCCATTGCTGGCGCCGCATGGCGATGACCGCGCGGAGGCTGTTCAGGTGTACTTGCAGGTCGCGCTTCAACTGGTCGTGGCCGTCGAAGGCCGCCAGCAATTCGGTCGAGCGATCGAGGACCATCGTCGCTTCGAGCAGCCGTCCCTCGCGGAAGGCCAGTTCGCCAATGATCTGATAGGCCGAAGGGTCGTTGGGATCTTCTTCAGCGGCCAGCTCGAGCAAGGTCCGCGCGAGATTGATATTGCCCTGCGCCATGGCCATCCGCGCGAGCAGCACGCGCGGCGGCGAAAGTTGCGGATCGCGCTCCTTGGCCACCTTGAGCTTTTCGAGCGCGCCGTCCAGATCGCCCTGGTCGAACAGCTTTTTCGCCTCCTCGACGTCGGGATACTTGGCGTCCCCTTCAGGCAGCGGCGGAAGAATGACATCGCCAATGCCGTCGGTGGCTGGCACATTCGCGGCTGGTGTTGCTTCTTGTGCCGCGACGCGTCCGGCGACGGTCCAAGCAGCGCACAGACAGACGAGGGTGAGACCGCAACGTACGGCTGCCGTCTGGCGAATACCAACCGGAAGCAGCTTCAGGCTCGTGGACATCGGAAGGCCCTTTGGATGAATCGTGTTATGCCTGTCGAGTTGCCCAGGGGCGTCTCCTCGCGACGACGCCGGCAACATGAATCACGTGAATCAGACGCCCGGTCGATGGGTGCGCAACACACCATGTCGGCCGAAGCGACGGTCGATCGACGGAGGGGAGCCAGAACGGCTTCCCATCTCCCGCCGGCGGCGATGGGCGACGGGGAATTCGCGAGTCGAACCACCCCTGCGATGCGCTCCGGTTCATGGTCGCAGATCGCACGCGAATGTCAAATCAATCGCCGGCCTCGAGGGCCGGTGCTGACGGATGTTCCGGCTGGGCGGGCAATCGCGCCCCCCGACAACCAAAGCATCGGCCCTCGACTCCCGTCGAGCGGTAGCTCGAACCGGAGCGAGGGCCGGGCGCTGGCAGGGGAAATCGGTGGTCGGCCGAAGGGCTTAACGCCGGCCGGCAAAAATGCCGGTCGCGTACCACACGCCGTTATGACCGCGCTTGATGTCGTAGCCGAACAGGCCGTGGCGGGATCGGACGGCGCCCCAGTGCCCCGACGATTGCCGCCAACTGCGCACGCACTCGACACAGGCCTCGACCAGGCTTTGGCCCGGCCAACTTTCGGCGACGACCTCCTGGGCGGGTACATTCGCCGCGATCCGTCCGTTGATGCGGTGGAAGCGCGACTCCCAGCTATGGTGTCCCTGGTTGCGAATCTCGGCCTGGTAGGCGGAGTGCGACTCAGCCTCTTCGCGCAGGACGTCGTTGAATTCGCCGATGGTGCTCTGTGGCCGCTCGGGATGCATCCGCACGGCGTAGATCATGGTCCGCTGGGTGATCGTGCCCGGCGGAAGGTCGAGCATCACCCGCACCGGCTCGGGGCGATAGTAGAGGCCCTGGTTGAACGGGAAAGCGCTCACCACGTGTCCGTAGAACTTGCTATCCCAGTGGGCGAAATCGAGGATCGCCAGCCCTTGCCGCCCCAGCATTTCGCGGAACGACTCGTGCTCGAGGAGCCGGACTTCCTGGCCGTTGACGCGGATGACGGTGTCGAGCGGAATGCGGACACGGGTATACCGCTGCAGCAGTGCCCGAACCTTGGGATCTCCCAGGGTTTTGGCCTCGAAGGCGTCCCGCGCGGCGTTTTCGCCGGGCTGGTAGAAGTACACCACGAGCATCTTGCCCTGGGCCTGGGCTTCGTCCATCGCCTGGGCATAGTCGGTATGCCAGCCGAGTGGGCCTGGGGTGAGCTGGGGCAGGTACTCACCGCTCGAAGGGAGCCAGCCAGCAACGCCGACGGTGATACCCAGGAGCAGACTTGCAGACGTGATCATCGCTTTGGTTTCTCCTCTGGCCGGCAGCACGGCAGGGCCGCCAGCATTCGTGTCACTTCACTGCTGTCATTTTTCGAGAGGCAAGGGAATCAGCCGCCGCGGATACCGCTGGGATCAAAACGACGATTGGATTCACGCCACTCGGAAGCGGGGAGAACACCACCTGCGAATCGGAATGAGACGCGGAATGGCGTTTGCTTCGTGACGCCGGGGCGAAGTTGTGGGACGATGCAACCGCGAGGTTGGGGCTGTCCTGGTGGGCGAGACGGGGCTCGCTGTTGGCAGGAATCTCAGGGGTGTGGTTCAGGGGCCCGTAGGGGGACGCGGTTGGGTTGGAATAAGACCTTTGCGTGGGACGTAACGAACGCGTTATTTTTTCCGCCTAGAGGTTCTGGGTGTATCAAGTGGGATGGTCAAAATCAACCCGCCGAGCCTCTTTTTCGTCCGATTTGCCCGGCAGACGGCCGCTGCCGTAGCTTCGTATGCTGTTTCGTGCTATGTATTTGGGCATCTTTGACCGTCCCTCCGGGGGCCTCAGAAAGGAGCACCGCATGCGCGGCGCACTTACCGGTTTCGTCGTGGCGACTGCCTGTCTGCTGGCCCTGGGCCAGTCGGCCGCGGCAGAAGACGACCGCCCCCTCCGCGCGCGGCTGCGCGAAGCCCTGTCGGACATGCACCGGTGGGTGGGGAGCGAAGAGAACGGGCTGCGCTGGCACCGATACCTCCGCACCGAGGCCCTGGCGGCTGAGTTGGCGGGTCAGAGTGCGCCCGATCCTGCGGCCGTCGACGACATCCTGCGGCGCTACGAGTCGAATGAGCCGGGGCTCGATCAGCCGAAGTTCCGCCTGATACGGGATCTGCTCCGCCGTTGGCGCGAGAACAATGCCAGCCCCGAGCTGGCCGATCTGCCAGCCGCCGCCGCCGAGGCCAAGACGCAGTTCGACCCAGTCACGGCCGAAGAGTTGACCGCCGCCAGAAAGTCGGCCGCGGAGGCCCTGATGCGGCTGGATGCCTATCTCGCACCGCTAGGTCAAAACGGCCAGGACTGGGCCGAGCATCTCCGACTCGCTGCGTTGCGCACCCTCCTCGCGTCGGATCACCCCGACGCCGCGCAGCTCGAAGCAATCCGCAAGCGATTCGACGTTACCTATCCCGGGCTGTCGCTGGCCCCCTTTTCCGACGTGAAGGCCGCCCTCGACACGTATGCCAGCCTGGTGACGCTCTCGCGAGAGGAAAACGCCGAGCAGCAGTTCGGCCAGCGAATCGATCAACTCGTCGAGCATCTGGCGGCGATTGCGACCGACCCGAACCTCGATCGCCGCCACCTGGTCGGCGTGGCCACCGGCTGGCTCGAACGTCGCGGACAGGCCTCGGGACTGGTGCGCGGCATTCGTCGCCACTATGGGCACCCGAACCTCTATGTCCGCGCCTCCGAGGGGTTGGTCGGCGCGGGCATCGAAGGGCCGGTCGAAGAGACCGAGCCCGTTCGCGACGTCATTCTGGGAACCAGCATCCGCGGCTCCGGCACCACGGTTGGCCGCACGCGTGTCGAGTTCGTCCCTAACGAACGACGCGCCGCAATCGACGTGCTACTCGAAGGGACGAATTCGTCGCGCACGGTGGGAGTGAACGGCCCGGCAACGATCTGGAATCGAGGCACGACGCGCTTGGCCGGCCGCAAGCGAATTTTGATCGATGAAGAAGGCCTTCGTACGTTGGATGCGACCAGCGCCGCCATCACGCGCACCAAGACGACCGGCCTCTCGACCGATTTCGGTCCGGTGTTGGCCTGCCTCGCAGACCGCATCGCCTGGAAGAAGGTCGGACAGATGAAGGGGCAAGGCGAGCGCATCGGCTCGCGCCTCGCCGAAGGTCGCATCATCGCTCGCATGAATCGCCAGGCGCAGGAGATGCTGGCCGAGTCGAACGCCGCCTTCTGGCAGAAGCTTCGCCGCCCGCTCGTCGAACAGGGGCAGTTTCCTTCGCTGTTGAGATTCCGCACGACCGACGAAGGGCTGTACGTCATGGCACGCCAGGCCACCGATTGGCAACTGGCCGCCACCGGCGAGCCGCCGCAGCTCCTGAACAATCCGGATCTCGCCCTGCGGATGCACGAATCGACCCTCAACAATTTCTTCGCGGGCATGTTCTCGGGCAGGCGACTCGAGCAGGAAGAGGTGAAGCAGCAACTGATCGAGACCTTGGGCGAACTGCCCGAGAAGCTACGCGACGACGAAGAAAAGGAACCGTGGTCGATCACGTTTGCCGACTATCAGCCGATCGTGGTGCGTTTCAAGGACGATGGCTTTACGGTCGACGTGCATGGCAAGGCGTACACGTCGGGGGACCGTCAGTTTCAGGGGATGAACGTTTCGGCCGAGTACAAGCTGGGCGAAGACCAGAATGGCCTGAAAGCGGTGCGCCAGGGGGAGTTGGTAATTTTTCCGCCAGGATATGTTCCAGGCTCGCGCCCTCTCTCGGTGCGCGAGCAAACGCTACGACGCATCGTGCAACGGCGATTGGGCAAGCTGCTGGCCCCGGAAATCGCGGGCGAGGCGCCCCTCAAGCTGCCCGGCAAGTGGGAGGCGGCCGGACCGCTGAAGCCGGTACAATGGGGGGCGGCCAATGGCTGGCTGACGCTGGCCTGGGATCGCATCTCGAAGCTCCCGGCCGCTCCGGACGGATCTGCGACGGCGCTGCTCGACGTCGAGACGTCGAAGTAGCACAATAGACGTCGCGAGGGGGGAAGCGTCTCGCGAATCGATTTCCTGTCAGGTGCGACGATGGACCGCTTTGTCGACATTTCTTTCGACTGTCTTCCCCTCCGTACGATCGGCCGGCTCGATATTCCGATCGACGCCTCGCCCAAGTTTCGCGCGCGGTGCGAACGCATCAAGCACGCCATGGAGACGCACGGGCTGCACAACACCTACTACCTGCACAACGCTCGTTGCGTGTTTCACCTGACGAACGAGGCCGATCTCGGCATGATCGAGTTCCGCTTCGACGGCACGGTGCTGACGAATCCCACCGACACCGAAACCTTGTCGTGCGATCTACACGTCGAGCTGGTGCGCGAAACGTGCGACTGGCTGACTGAACCGATCGTGGCCTGGTTCCACGAGACGGTCTCGCACGCCGTGCGAGTAGAGTTCGACCGCTTCATCGCGGCCGGCGATCTCAAGCAGGCCATCGAACGCGTCGAACAGATTCAGGCCACCAGCGATCAGCATGGCGGGTATTTGGGGATGTATCTGTAGTTCGCCAGCGAACACGGCACCACGTCCGCGTGCTCAATGACGTGATTCATGCTTAACGAGTTTTCGCAGCAATTTGCTGACCGATTATTCGCACGATATCACGATTGGCGTGGACTTTGGAGCGCTCGCGTCGGCGCCACAGTGCTTGAACTCGAGATTCCCTGTCCCAATCCCAACGCGCGGACTGGGCCCTGTATCAATTCCGACTGTGATGAATTGACCGTCGGTTTCGATCAGTACCACACGCATTTCTTCGGGCGTGACGATGAGTCAAACTCTCAGGACGCGTTAGAGTTTATTGACGCGATTCTCGCCGAGGAGATGGTCATCCTCATCTACCACAAAGGGGGTGAGTGGTTGAAATCGATGGCCGTGCGTCTTATCGACTTCTGGCCACCCCCAGACCCTGGCGTGACGCGAATTGTGCGATCTTGGAACGGCTCGCTTGATGCTGAGTGGTCAGCTTGATTTCGAGTCCACCTATTCTTTGCTTTGTGCATGTCACGTCGAGCCCGTTGCGATCGTGCGGGGGTCGCTCTAGAATTGGCAGGGTTGATCTGAGAATGTGTCTCAACACCGCCTGCCGCGCCTGCCCGTGGATGCCACGCACGAACTGATTCCGCTCGGTCAATTGCTCGCCGGTCAGGCCGCGCGCGTCGAGACGGTTTTGGGAATGCCCGATCTCGTGCATCGACTCAAGGAGCTTGGCCTCCGCGATGGCGTCGTGATCCAGATGATCCAGCCGGGTAGCCCCTGCATCATTGGCCTGGCCGGGCAGCGCTTGTGCTTTCGCGCCGACGAAGTTGCCAGCGTGCTCGTCAAGTTGGGAGCGGCGGCGTGACACAGTTGGCCGAATTGCCGTTGGGGAGCCGCGCTCGCGTTGTGGGCGTGTCGGGCGGGGATGAGATTGCGCTGCGCTTGCTCGAAATGGGGCTGACACCGGGCGTCGAGGTCGCCTTGGTCGGTGTGGCGCCCCTGGGCGATCCGCTCGAACTCGAATTGCGCGGGTATCGCCTCTCGGTGCGGCGCAGCGAGGCCGCCCGAGTCGACATCACGCCGCTGTAGAGTTACCTTCGCTTACCACTCCCCTCTCCGCTTTCTAGACGATCACCCAACGGCGACCGGCACGACATGCAGAGCGCGACCACTTCGACCGCGGTGACGATCGCGCTGGTTGGCAATCCGAACACGGGCAAGTCGACGTTGTTCAACGCCCTGGCCGGCATGCGGCAACGCGTGGGCAACTATCCCGGCGTCACCGTCGAGAAGAAAGTCGGCAAGCTGCGGATCGGCGATCAAGCGATCGACCTGGTGGACCTGCCGGGTACGTACAGCCTCGCGCCGCGTTCGCCCGACGAGATGGTGGCGGTCGACGTGTTGCTCGGCCGCCGCGCGGGCGAAATGCGCCCCGATGCGGTGATCTCGATCGTCGATGCGGGCAATCTTGAACGGAATCTCTACCTGGTAAGCCAGGTGCTCGAACTGGGACTGCCGACGATCGTCGTGCTGAACATGGCCGACGTTGCCCGTCGCCGCGGCGTGACGATCGACCTCGAACGACTCGAACGGCAACTTGGCGTGCCAATCGTCGTGACCGAGGCGAATCACGGTGTCGGTATCGAGGAGTTGAAGCGGTCGCTCACGACGCTGCTAGGTCAGCCGCCGCGCTCGGCCGAGAGCCCTTTTCCCGAGCCGTTCTGCCGCGAAGTCGCCGCGCTCGATGAGCAATTGGCGGCGCGTGGCGGAGGGCATGAGCGGCTGCCCCGTTATCTGGTCGAGCGCTTGCTGCTCGACACGGCGGGTTATCTTGAAGAGACGCTGCTCGACGGCGACCGCGCGAGCCTGCGTCAGGAACTTTCGGCGGCCCGGGCGCGCCTGGCAGCCACCGGCGCGCCGGTGCCGGCGGTGGAAGCAATCGCGCGCTATGGCTGGGTGGGCCGCGTGCTCGAGGGGGTGGTCACGCGCCCCGTTCAGCAGCCCGTCACGGCGAGCGATCGGATCGATCGCGTCCTCACGCACAAAGTGTGGGGCACGCTCATTTTTGTCGTCATCATGGCGATCGTGTTCCAATCGGTCTTCCGCTGGGCCGGTCCGGCCATGGACTTGATCGATGGCGGCTTCGGTGCCTTGGGCGAATGGGCCGGCACGATCCTGCCCGAGGGGGTGCTGCAAAGCCTGGTCGTCGATGGCATCATCGCGGGGGTCGGCGGCGTGCTGGTCTTTCTGCCGCAGATCTTCATTCTGTTCTTGTTCCTGGCGATTCTCGAAGATTGCGGCTACATGGCGCGGGCCGCCTACCTGATGGATCGGCTGTTCGTGCGCATCGGGCTCTCGGGCAAGTCGTTCATTCCGTTGCTCTCGTCGTTCGCCTGTGCGATTCCGGGTGTCATGGCGACGCGCGTCATCGAGAACCGGCGCGATCGCCTGACGACGATGCTCATCGCCCCCCTGATGAGTTGCAGCGCGCGACTGCCTGTCTACACGGTGCTCATCGGCGCGTTCATTCCCGAACGAGCGTACTTCGGCGGACTGCTCAAGCTGCAGGGGCTGACGATGTTCGCCATGTATGTTTTGGGGATTGTCGTGGCGGCGGGCGTGGCGCTGGTGCTCAAGCGCAGCTTGCTGCGGGGCGCGACGCCTCCCTTTGTGATGGAACTGCCCGCCTACAAGTGGCCCGCCCCGTACACGGTGCTGCACCGCATGTTCGACCGCGGTTGGGCCTTCGTGCGGCGGGCGGGGACGCTGATCGTGGCCGTGTCGATCGTGGTCTGGGCGGCGCTCTACTTTCCGCATCCGACCGAGGAGATCGAGGGACCGTTTACCGCGCGCCGCGCCGCGATCGAAGCACAGTTGTCGGCACTTCCCACCGAGGCGACAGAACGCGAATCGCTCGAGGAAAAGTTGGCGGCCATCGACGGTGAGATCGCTGGCGCGTATCAGCGTCAGAGCTTCTTGGGCCGGGCCGGGCACTGGATCGAGCCGCTCGTGCGTCCGCTCGGCTGGGATTGGCGGATCGGCGCGGCCACGATCGCGTCGTTTCCGGCCCGCGAGGTCGTCGTCGCCACGCTGGGCATCATTTACAACCTGGGGGGCGAGGTCGACATCGAGGCGGACGAAGACCGCACGCGGCTCGAATCGGCCTTGCGCGGGGCCAAATGGGATGGCACCGACCGGCCGGTCTATAATACTCCGGTGGCGCTCTCGATCATGGTCTTCTTCGCCCTGTGTGCGCAGTGCGCGGCAACCTTGGTCGTGATCCGCCGCGAGACGAACAGTTGGCGCTGGCCGATCTTTACGTTCGTCTACATGACGGCGCTGGCGTATGTGGCCGCCCTCGTCACGTACCAGGTCGGCATGCTGTTCGTGGCATGAACCGTAGTGAACCGCTCGAGGTTGCCCGCCGATGACCGACACGCTCGACTGGCAAACGTGGATCGTTCTCGCCGTGGTTGCGGCGGCCGCGGCGCATCTCGGCCATCGAGCGTGGCAGCTCTTTGCGACGCGCGACAAATCATCCTGTGGCGGCTGTGGGACTTGCCCCACGGGCGCGGCGAAGGGCGATGGCTTCGTCCCTGTGGAGAAGCTTCGCGCCGAATAACAAACAGCGGCACCGGCTGCCAGCCTGTGCTGCTGTTTTTGCTAGCTGTACCGATCTACCCGATACGCATTTGCTGCTGAGTTAGCGACTCTGCACGCTGACCGAGTCGGTCGACGGCTCGATTTTGCCATCGCCGCCGACTTGCGCGTGGGCGATGAGTTCGGTGGTGGTCGTTTCCCCCAGATCGGTCACGATGCGGATCGTGCGCGAGATCTTGCCCGGCTGTTCGCTGGCGGTGAAGGTCACCGGAATCAGGTGCAGCGGCTTGGCTTCGTCGCCTGCCTTGAACGTGAAGGCGGGATCGTCGCACTCGACCGACAAGACGTGGAACGGCTTCGAAGCGCGAACCACTAGTTGCTTCGTCACCTTCTGGCCTGGCTGCACGGTGCCGAGGAAAAGGGAGGACGGGCTGACGCTGATCTCGGAATTGATGCGGCCTTCGATATCGAGCGGCACGCTATCCGAGCGTTGATCGTTCGTCACGAGGCGAATCTGATCGTGGATGTAGCCGATCGGCGCGTGGGGCATCAGGTGGACGTGCAGATCGTACGAGACCTGGCCGTTGCCGCGGCTCTTCTCGACGAGCTTCGTCTGCACGAAGTCACCGGGCGTTTCGACCTTGAGAATCTTCCAGTCGTTGCGGCCGGCGTAGTCGATCGAGATCTTCTTCTCGACCTGGGTGCCATGCTCGATGGTGCCGATCTCGACCGCGGGCGGATGGAAGACGACATCGCTCCGGATGTAGCCTTCGACCTGCAATTGCACTTCGGCGTAGAACGGCTTGTCGAACGTCACCGTCACCGTGGCCGACTTGCTGCCCAGGAAGGAACGCGTATTGAACGTGGCGACGATTTCCCCCTTCTCGAAGGTCTTCAGGGTGTCTTTCGAGACGGTCGGGGTGGTGCATCCGCAACTCGAGCGGACGCTGGCGACGTGGACGTCTTCTTCGTACAGGTTCTTGAAGACGAAGCGATGTTCGGCCTTCGCTCCGCGGGCCACCGTGCCAAACTTGAAGCTGGGTTCCTCGAACATCTTGCGGGCCCAGTCCTGGGCCGAGGCAGTCACGGCGGCGGAGAGCGCCACCAGGGCAACGAGCGAGGTCGTCAATCGGCGACAAAGATTGTGGCAGTACATAGTCGCTACAAGACTCGTCTGGAGGGCATCACGAACGGGGCAGGGATCGAGATGGAACTTCCACCTCGCAGGATTTGTATAGGTCCGGCAGAACCAACGATCGATCCACCGCGCCGAAACTCTACGAAATCCGGGTAGCCCAGGTCAGTGTGGAGCTTTGCGGAGCCCATGTCTGACGAGGCAAACCCGTTTTCCTGCCTGGGTTTTGCGCGGTCACGATGGTTTCTCGGCCCTTGGAAGCTTCTGACTCAAATCGCAGCGAGAAAAAATACCTTTGACGCAGATCTCCTAAATTGCGGACGTTTTCCGTTCTTTCCAGGGAATCATTCCATGCCGTGCGGCATGGCGCGGACGTGCCGTGCGGACGCAACATAGCTGTGGGTCCGCCGGCGGCGTTCGTTTCCAATTATACCGGCGTTCTAGTACGATGAGCGCCTCGCTTTTTCGCGTTTCTGCCGGAAGAAAGGCCGTCCGATGACCAAGTCCGCGCCACGATCTACTGATTCTTCCGTCTGGACCGGGGGCCGCTTCTTACTACGCGGCTGGCGATCCTTGGGTCTGCTGGCACTGTCATGGATGCTTTTGTTTGCTGGCTGCCAGCCGACAGCAACGCCCGAAAAAATCGAAACGGTCGCCCAGCGTATCGCCCCCGCGCCAGCAGAGAATAGCGATCCAGCCCAAGCTGCAGGCTCCGAGGCGACCAGCGAGGCCGGCGAAGCTGGCGAGCTTGCTGAATCGAATAAACCGCCGGCGCTGGCCGGAGCCGAAGAGGTTGCGGCCGATGCTGCGGCGGAGGCGACCGCGCAAGTTCCGGCAGCTTCGCCGACGGAGCCAGCCCCCGAGACTCCACCCCCGGCGGACGCGACGGCCGAGGAACCCGCCCCTGCGACTCCTGCCGCCGAGGCCAAGCCAGAGCCCGAAGCAGAGCCCGCCATGCCCGACCATCCGTTTCCCCGCAAGCAGCCGGCACCCTCGCTCGATGGCGGCCTGGGTTGGTTGAACACGGCCGGTCCGATCGACTTGAAGGATCTGCGTGGCAAGTTCGTCGTGCTCGACTTCTGGACCTACTGTTGCATCAATTGCATGCACGTGCTGCCCGAGTTGAAGAAGCTCGAGAAGGCCTACCCGAATGAAGTCGTGGTGATCGGGGTCCACTCGGCCAAGTTCGAGACGGAGCAGGATACGCAGAACATCGCCGATGCGATTCTGCGCTACGAGATCGAGCACCCGGTGGTGAACGATGCCAATCACGTGATCTGGGACAAGTACCAGGTCAACAGTTGGCCCAGCCTGCGGATCATCGATCCCGAAGGCAACCTGGTGGCAGGTCAGGGGGGAGAGATCCCCTTCGAAGTGCTCGATCAGTTTTTCAAGCAGGTCATTCCCTTCTATCGGAATGCGAAATTGCTTGATGAAACGCCGGTGCATTTTGCGCTCGAGCGCAGCAAGGCGGCCGAGACGCCCCTGCGCTACCCGGGCAAGATTCTCGCCGACGAAAAATCGGGACGGCTCTTCATTGCCGACAGCAATCACAATCGCATCATCGTGACGAAGCTCGACGGCACGCTCGTCGATACGATCGGCACGGGCGCCATCGGCAAGCAGGATGGCGACTTCGCGACCGCCACGTTCGATCATCCGCAGGGGATGGCGCTGCTCGACGAGACGCTCTACGTCGCCGATACCGAAAACCATCTGTTGCGCAAGGTCAACCTGGGGGCCCGCAAGGTCACCACGATCGCGGGCATCGGCAGACAGGGACACAGCCCCTGGCTGGGACTCAATCTCGACGGTCCGCCTCTCTCTCGCGAACAACTTCCCGAGCGGTACGTGGCAAAGCCGCTCGAGGCGGGGCTGAATAGTCCCTGGGATCTCTGGATCCACGGACCGAACTTGTACATCGCCATGGCCGGGCCACATCAGATCTGGCGCATGCCGCTCGACGAGTCGGAGATTGGCCCCTACGCGGGCAACGGTCGCGAGGACATCGTCGACGGCCCCCTGCTGCCCGAAGCGCCCTACGAGCAAGGATACTCGTCGTTCGCGCAACCGAGCGGTCTCTCGAGCGATGGCGAATGGTTGTACGTCGCCGATAGCGAGGGGAGCTCGATTCGCGCGGTGCCCTTCGACGAAAAAGGTGAAGTGCGCACCGTCGTCGGCACTTCGCACTTGCCGTTCGCGCGCCTGTTCACGTTCGGCGATGTCGATGGCAAGTTCAGCGAGGCCAAGTTGCAGCACGCCCTGGGAGTCGTCTTTCAGCCGGGCAAGCTCTATGTGGCCGACACCTACAACAACAAGATCAAGGAGGTCGATCTCGCCACCGAGACCGTCGCGACGCTCTCCGGCACCGGCCAGCCGGGCACGGCGGACGAACCGGCCGAATTCGACGAACCGGCGGGACTCGCCTATGCGGCGGGCAAGCTCTATGTCGCCGACACGAACAATCACCTGATTCGCGTGATCGACCTGACGACGGCGAACAAGGTGTCGACGCTCGAGATCAAGGGGCTCGCCGCGCCCGAGAAGCCGAAGGTGGAGCTCAAGCCCCTCTCTTCCAGCACGCCCCCCGAGGTGCTCAGCGAGGAGACATTGCAGGCGGTCGATGGCGCGATCAAGTTGGCCGTGTCGATCGAATTGCCCGCGGGCTACAAGCTGAACGATCTCGCGCCGATGGCCTATCGCGTGGAAGCGGCGGCGAAGGAGGGGCCGGTCGATCGCGCGAAGATTGGCGGTACGGTGCGCGTCGAGCCAGCGGCGAAAGATTTCGAGATTTCCGTGCCGGTGGCTTCGGCCTTGGGTATCGACAAGCTCAAGGTGACGGTCGTGTACTACTACTGCCAGGAGTCGGACGAGGGGTTGTGCAAGATGAAGACCGCCTCGTGGCTGATCCCGGTCAAGGTCTCGGACGACAGCGGTCTGGACCGTTTGAAGTTGAAGACGAAGGCCGAGTAACCGCCCCCGGAGTGTCTCCGCCACCGACACGATCGCGGCAGACCGCGCGGTTTGCGCCTTTTTCACAATCGCTACAAGCGAGCGCAACCGTTGCTGGTGCAAGACTCTAGGGTGATCGCAAATCGCCCAGCAGAAGGCGCGATAATTCTTTGACAATCGCCCTTCGATCGAGTAGTTTGAGACCACGATAGGCCAGTGTTTCGTACCTTTGCGGTGCGCGACACGGCTGCCGCCAGGCGACGCCGAGGCAGCGGCCTACCTACCACACCACACGCCATAACGCCGGTGGACGCGCGCGTTGCTGTAGGACGCATCGTGTTGTGAGCCATCGGACCCGCCCCGTACAACTGCGAGTGTCAGCGATCGCGTGCCAGTTGGTACGCGCGGCATCTCGCGCCATCCGATTCGCAACCAGACGACGGAGAACGACTCATGCGCATGCGTAGCTCCAGCCTGAATCGTCGCGGATTCCTCACTGTCGGAGCGGTTGCCGGCGTGGGACTGACGCTGGCCGACTTCTTCGCGATCGAGCAGGCCCGCGCCGACCAGAAGAATTACGAGCACATCGCGGCCAAAGCGCAGAGCGTGATTCACATCTTCCTGCCCGGCGGCATCGCTCATCAGGAGTCGTTCGATCCCAAGCCCTACGCCCCGATCGAGTACCGCGGCGAGATGGGAGTGCTGCAGACGAAGATTCCGGGCGAAGTCTTTTCAGAAACGCTCCCCAAGACGTCGCAGATCGCCGACAAGCTGACCGTTTGCCGCGCCATGTCGCACGGCGAAGCGGCGCACGAGCGCGGCACGCACAACATGTTCACGGGCTATCGTCCCAGCCCGGCCTTGATCTTCCCCAGCATGGGGAGCGTGGTGAGTCATGAATACGGCCCGCGCCACAATCTGCCGCCGTACGTCTGCATTCCGAACCAGCCGAACGAGTTCGCCGGCACGGGCTACCTGAGTTCTTCGTTCGCGCCGTTCAGCCTGGGGGCCGATCCGGCCTCGGGGGGCTTCAAGGTGCTGGACCTCAACCTGCCCGAGGGGGTCGACGAGCCGCGCTTCACGCGTCGCCGTTCGGCGCTCGAAGCGGTGAACGATTATTTCCTGAAGAAGGAAAAGGCCGACGCGATCGGCGCGATGAACACGTTCTACGATCGTGCCTACAGCCTGATCAGCTCGGAGTCGGCGCGCGAGGCATTCAACATCGACGCCGAGCCGGCCGAGATGCGCGACGCCTACGGCCGCAACGAGGCCGGTCAACGCATGCTCATGGCGCGTCGCCTGGTGGCGGCCGGCGTACGGTTCGTGTCGCTCACCTATGGTGGTTGGGATATGCACAACTCGATCGTCGCGGGGATGCGGAACCAGATGCCGGCCTTCGATCAGGCCTTTGCGCAACTGATCGCCGACCTCGATCAGCAGGGTCTGCTCGATTCGACCCTGGTGATGGTGTCGAGCGAGTTTGGCCGCACGCCGAAGATCAACGGCACGGCGGGCCGCGACCACTGGCCGAAGGTGTTCAGCGTCGTGCTGGCCGGCGGCGGCGTGAAACGCGGCTCGGTCTATGGCGCCTCGAACGCCGTGGCCAGCGAGCCGGAGCGCGACGAGCTGAACCCCGCCGATCTGGCGACCACGATCTACAACCAGTTGGGCATCGTCGCCGACAAGGAGTTGATGGCGCCTGGCGATCGGCCGATTGAAATCGTCGATGGTGGCAAGGTCCGCAAGGAGTTGCTGGCCTGATTCAACTACCCGGCTGACCTGGCTCGCGCGTGGCGAACCATGCGCGAGGCACGGGTCGACCGGAGTTAGCTCGCACGAGCGAGTAACCGAACACCTGGCGCCGCGCGTTGCTCGTCTGCGTGTGGCCCGATCCCCCCCGAAGACGAGCACGCAACCCACGGCGCATGCGTGGACGAATGATCGGTGGGATGTGCCGATCGTTTGCGATTAGCGAATACACAAGGGTTTGCCCTATGAACGTCACTTGTCGCTGCGCGGTCGGAAATCTGCTTCCTCGCCGTATGTTCTTGGTTGCCGCACTCTCGTGGGCATTGTTGGTCGTGAACGCCACGCTCGTCGAAGGGGCCAGTCCTTCGCTCGGCTCGATCAGCCCTCAAGGGGGACAACGCGGCACTGAGCTCGACGTCACGTTCAACGGCGCGCGCCTGGCAGATGCCCAGGAGATCTACTTCTACGAGCCGGGCATCTCCGTGGTGAGTCTCGAGGCGGGCAATGACAAGGCCGTCAAGGTCCGGCTGGCGATCGCCTCCGACTGCCGTCTCGGTACGCATGGCATGCGCGTGCGCACTGCCACGGGCATCAGCGAGCTGCGGACGTTCAGCGTGGGGGCGCTGCCCGAGATCGGCGAAGCCGAGCCGAACAGCGAGTTCGAAACACCCCAGAAGGTTGACCTCGGCGTCACGGTCAACGGCGTCGTGCAGAACGAAGATGTCGATTACTTCGCGGTCGACGTGAAGCAGGGACAGCGCATCACGGCCGAGATCGAAGGCATTCGCCTCGGCAACACGTTCTTCGATCCCTACGTGGCGATCATGGACAAGGGACGCTTCGAACTGTCCAACTCGGACGATGCGGCGCTCGTCTGGCAGGATGGCGTCGCGTCGATCGTCGCCCCGGAAGATGGCACTTACTACGTGCAGGTTCGCGAAACCGCCTTCGGGGGCAACGGCGCCTGCAACTATCGTCTGCACATCGGTGGATTTCCGCGTCCTACGGCCACGCTGCCCGCGGGCGGTCGGCCGGGCGAAACGCTCGAGGTGAAATTTCTTGGTGACGTGGCGGGCGAGTTTGTCCAGCAGGTCACGCTACCCAGCCAGACGGTGCGCGATTTCCGACTTGCGGCGCAGAACGAGGCGGGAGTGGCTCCCTCGAGTAATGTCTTCCGCATTTCGGATTTGCCCAACGCGATCGAGGCCGAACCGAACAACGGCCTCGCCGAAGCGACGGTCTTCACTCCCCCGGCGGCGCTCGGTGGCGTGCTGGCTGAGCCGGGTGATGTCGATTATTTCCGCTTTGCCGCCACGAAGGGGCAGGTCTACGACCTGCGGGTCTTTGCCCGCTCGCTGCGTTCGCCCTTGGACAGCGTTCTTTCGGTTCTGCGTGGGACGGACGGCGCCGGGCTGGCCGGCAACGACGACAATGGCACGCCTGATAGCTACCTCCGCTTCACCGTGCCCGAAGATGGCGAATATGTCCTGCAGATGCGCGACCACTTGAATAAGGGGGGCGTCGACTACGCCTATCGCATCGAAGTCGCGCCGGTGACGCCCTCTCTGGTGATGGGACTGCCCGAGCAGTCGCAGTTCGTCGACATTGTGGCGCCGGTGCCGAAGGGAAACCGCGCGGCACTCCTGGTGAGCGGATCGCGCACCGATTTCGGGGGCGAGCTCTCCATTGAACTCAAGGATCTGCCCCCAGGCGTCACGTACGAAACCATGCCCATGGCCGCCAATCAGTCGATCGTGCCGGTGCTGCTCACCGCCGCGGCCGATGCGCCCCTCGGCGGATCGCTCGTCGACGTGATCGGTCGCAACGCCGATGCCAACGTGCCAGTCGAAGGTCGCCTGTTGCAGACCACCTCGATGGTGCGCGGACAGAACAACATCCATGTGTGGGACCACTTCAGCGAGCGCATGGCGACCGCCGTGACGGATGAATCGCCCTACGCGATCGAGATCGTGCAGCCGCAGGTGCCGCTGGTCCGCGATGGCACGATGAACTTGAAGATCGTGGCCACGCGCCAGGAAGGCTTCACCGCGCCGATCGCCGTCCGCATGCTGTACAACCCGCCGGGGGTCGGTTCGTCGGGCTCGGTTTCGATTCCCGAGGGACAGAACGAAGTCCTCTTGCCCCTGAACGCGAACAGCGGCGCCGAGATCCGCACGTGGAAGATCGTGGTCATCGCCGATGCCACGGTCGATAACGGCACGGTCTCGGTCGCCAGCCAACTGGCCGATCTGGAGATCGCCGAGCCCTTCTTCACCTTTGCCTATGGGCAAGCGGCCGTGGAAAAGGGACAGGAGACTGACGTCGTTGTCACGGTGACGAAGAATCGCGACTTCGCAGGCCCGGCGACGGTCGAATTGCTCGGCCTGCCGAACGAGGTGACCACCGCGCAAGGCGAAATCACCCAGGATTCGACCGAGTTGGTCTTCAAGGTCAAGACCACGGCGAACTCCCCTGCCGGCAAGCATCAAACGCTGCTCTGCCGCGCGATCGTGACCGCCCATGGCGAACCGATCACGCACATGATCGGCACGGGTTTGTTGCGTATCGACGAGCCGTTGCCGCCGAAGGCCGATGCGCCGGCGCCGGTTGCCGCGGCGCCGATACCCGCCGCCGAGGCTCCGCCGGAGAAGCGACTCACGCGGCTCGAGCAATTGCGACTCGATCGCCAGAAGGAAAAAGAGGCCCGCGCCACGGCAGCCGCCGCGCCGGCCGAAGACGCCCCCGCCGAACAGCCGGCCCCGGAACCTGCCGCGGCCGGTGGTGGCCAGTAACGTATCGCACCACGTGCGGCGCGACGAGCGACCACGCCGACGCGCCCGACCGAGAACACGACACCGAGATCACCAAGTCCCTCCCGACTTGACCGCCCGAGGATGACGCGATGAACCTGCTCTGTGGAAACGCCAGAGTCACGAAGTTGCTCGCCGTGTTGCTGTTGGCCGTGCCGGCGTTGGCTGCGGCGAGCGATGCGAAGTCGATCGTCAAGATCGGCGTCTATCCTCCCGACGTGCAGTTGACCACGTCGCGCGATCGTCAGCCGTTCATCGTGCAGGGGGTGCGTGCCGACGATGTGACGCTCGACATCACCGACGAAGTGCAGGTGAAGCTGCTCGACCCCGCCCTGGCGCGGCTCGAAGGCAATGTGCTCTATCCCGTCGCCGATGGCGAGACGCAACTCGAAGTGCGCTTCGAGGAACATGTGGCGACGATTCCGGTCAGCGTGCGTCAGGCGACCGAGGATCGGCCGATCAGCTTCAAGCTCGACGTGATGCCGGTCTTCATGCGGGCCGGCTGCAACACGGGGAGTTGCCACGGGGCCGCGCGCGGTAAGGATGGTTTCCGTTTGTCGCTTTTCGGCTTCGATCCCGACGGCGATCACTTCCGCCTCACGCACGAGATCAGCGGTCGGCGGATCAATCTCGCCCTGCCCGCCGAAAGCCTGTTGATGGAAAAATCGGTCGGCAGCGTGCCGCACACCGGTGGCAAGCGCTTCGACGACCAGAGCGAATACTACGCCACCCTCCTGCGCTGGCTCGAGGCGGGCGCTCCGGCCGATGGCGGCGCCGTCCCCCTTTGCGAAACGGTCGAGCTCTATCCGCCCAAGATGGTGCTCGAGGGGGAAGGGGCCCAGCAACGCATGATCGCACGGGCCAAGTATGCCGATGGCACGGACCGCGACATCACGAATCTGGCCGTCTTTCTGACGAACAACGACAACTCGGCGGCCATCACTCCCGAAGGGCTGGTGACCGCCGGCGCCCGGGGCGAGGCGTTCGTAATGGCCCGCTTCGATACGCACACGGTGGGCTGCCAGGCGATCGTCCTGCCGGCGAATCTCGAATATTCCCCCCCCGAGGAATCGGGGGGCAACTATATCGACGAGCTCGTCGGGGCGAAGTTGCAGAAGCTACGTATCTTGCCGAGCGGCCTCTGTTCGGACGAGATCTACCTGCGACGCGTGACGCTCGACATCACCGGACGTTTGCCTACGGCCGAGGAACATGCCGCCTTCGTGGCCGATCCATCGACCGAGAAGCGGGCCAGGCTGGTCGACGAGCTGCTCGAGCGCAAGGAGTTCTCCGAGATCTGGGCCATGAAATGGGCCGAGCTGCTCATGATTCGCTCGACGATCAACGTGAGCTACAAGTCGGCCTTTCTCTACGCGAACTGGCTGACCGAGCAGATCTCGAACAACGTGCCGCTCGACAAGATGGTGCAGGAACTGCTCTCCTCGACGGGGGGCACGTTCACCAATCCGCCCACGAACTACTACCAGATCGAGACCGACACGCTGAAGACGGCCGAGAACGTGGCCCAGGTCTTCATGGGCATTCGCACGCAGTGCGCGCAGTGCCACAACCATCCCTTCGATCGCTGGACGATGGACGATTACTACTCGTTCGCGGCCTTCTTCGCCCAGATCGGTCGCAAGACGGGAGAAGACTACCGCGAGACGATCGTCTTCAACTCCGGCGGCGGTGAGGTGGGCCACCTGATCGGCGGCCGTGCGATGACGCCCAAGTTTCTCGGCGGCGCCACGCCCGACCTGGCCGGCCGCGATCGACGCGCCGTGATGGCCGAGTGGCTCGCCTCGTCGGAGAATCCCTTCTTCGCCACCAGCGTCGCCAACCGCGTCTGGCAGCACTTCTTTGGCGTGGGCATTGTGGAACCGGTCGACGATTTCCGCATCAGTAATCCGGCCAGTAATCCCGAGTTGCTGAATGCCCTGGCGCAAAAATTCACCGACAGCGGTTACGACTTCAAGCAACTGGTGCGCGACATCTGCAACTCGAAGGCCTATCAGCGCACCACCGAGGTGAACACCAGCAACGAATCGGACCAGTTGAACTTCGCCCATTCGCGCGTGCGGCGCATCAAGGCCGAAAACCTGCTCGATGCCATCAGCCAGGTGACCAGCACGAAGGACAAGTTCCAGGGCCTGCCCGTCGGGGCCCGTGCCACGCAGATCGCCGACGGGGCGACGAGTACCTACTTCCTGAACACGTTCGGCCGCTCGACGCGGGTTTCGGTCTGCTCGTGCGAGGTGAAGACCGAACCGACCTTGAGCCAGGCCTTGCACCTGCTGAACGGCGATACGTTTCAGCAGAAGATCGCCGGCGGCGGGCTGGTGAAGTCGATGCTCGATGTCGGCCAGACGCCCGAGCAGGTGATCGACTCGATCTACGTGCGTTGTCTCTCGCGTCACGCGACGCCCGAGGAGGCGGAGAGGCTTGCGGCGATCGTAAACGAGGACGAGAACCAGCAGCGCGGCCTGGAAGATGTCTTCTGGGCGGTGTTGAACTCGCGCGAGTTCTTGTTCAATCACTAAGCGAACAGTGGCAGACTTTGACTGTTCGTGCGAGTCGGAATGAGAGAGAAGTGGCACAGGCTGCCAGCCTGTGCCTGAATGGAAGAAAGAGCTGATGACAGTGTTTCGCACAGGCCAGCGACCTGTGCCACTGAAATACCGGAGAGGGTGATGATGATGGTGACAAGATCGGCACGGAGCAGGCTGAAGTGGCAAGGCATCCCGGGTGGATCGCTCGCCCTGGCGGCGATCGTTCTGTGCGGCGCCGCGCCGCGCGCGCTGCAGGCCGAGGAGCCCGCCAAGAAGGTCACCTACGCCGACGACGTAAAGCCGATCTTGCGCGAGCACTGCTTCAGTTGCCACAACATGTCGAATGCGAAAAGCGATCTCGCGCTCGACGACTACGGACGGCTGATGGCGGGCGGAGCCAGTGGCGAGGTGGTGCTGGCGGGCGATCTCGATAGCTCGCGCCTGTGGATGCTCGTCTCGCACCAGGAAGAGCCCAAGATGCCCCCCGAGCAGGACAAGCTGCCCGAGGCCAAGCTTGCCGTCATCAAGACGTGGATCGAAGGCGGAGCGCTCGAGAACTCGGGCTCGGTGGCCAAGCCGAAGAAGCCCAAGGCGAACCTGATGCAATCGGCCGGCGCCGCGCGGCCCGAGGGTCCGGCGATCATGCCGGAGAACATCTCGAAGCAGCCGCTGGTCTACACGCCCCGCACCACGGCGGTCGCCTCGATCGCGGCAAGCCCTTGGGCCCCCGTCGTCGCGGTGTCGGGACAGAAGCAGGTGCCGCTCTACCACAGCGATTCGGGCGAACTGCTCGGCGTGCTCCCCTTTGCCGAAGGGACGCCCGAGGTGCTGCGCTTCAGTCGTAGCGGCGCCCTGCTGCTCGCCGGTGGTGGTCGTGGCGGGCACTCGGGGCGCGTCGTCGTCTTCGACGTGAAGAGCGGCGAACGCGTCTTCGAACTCGGCGACGAGCTCGATACGGTCCTCGCGGCCGACATCAACGAAGATCACACCCGCGTGGCACTCGGCGGACCGCAACGCGTGGTGCGCATCTTCGACACGGAAGACGGCACGCAACTGCACGAGATCCGCAAGCACACCGAGTGGGTCTACGCCATCGAGTACAGCCCCGACGGCGTGCTCCTGGCCACGGCCGATCGCAACGGTGAGTTGATCGTGTGGGAGGCGGAGACGGCCCGCGAGTATCAGAACCTCAAGGGACACACCGCGGCGGTGAACGCCGTGAGCTGGCGTCTCGATTCGAACCTGTTGGCCAGCGCCAGCGAGGACGGCTCCGTCCGCCTGTGGGAAATGGAGAACGGCACGCAGGTCAAGACGTGGAACGCCCACGCCGGGGGGGTCGCCTCGATCCACTTCACGCACGATGGGCGTCTCGTTACCGCCGGGCGAGATCGCCAGGTGAAGGTGTGGGACCTCGAAGGGAAACAATTAGTCGCCTTCGAGGCGCTGCCCGATCTGGCGCTGGCCGCCACGTTCACGCACGATGGAGCGCGGGTCGTCGGCGGTGACTGGACCGGTGCGCTCAAGCTGTGGAACGTGGCAGACGGCGTGCAGGTGGCGGCACTAGCGACGAATCCGCCCACTTTGGAGATGGCCGCTCTGGCAGCGGCGGACGCCGCCGCGGCCGCCAAGGTCGAGGCCGAAAAGATCGCCACCGAGTTGGCTGCCGCCGAGCAGGAACTCGCCGCGCGAACCACCGAGGCGCAAGCTGCCGCCGCGGCACTTGCTCCCGTACAGGCGGCCGCCGATGCCGCCGCGGCTGAATTGGCAGCCTCGCAATCGTCCGCCACGGCGGCGAACGACACGCTCGCCGCACTGAGAACGGCACTGGAAAAGGCCGAGGCGGCCAAAGCAGTCGCCGACAAGCTCGCTGCCGAAAAGGCCGAGCGTGAGAAGGTCGCCGCCGCTGCACTCGCTGAGGCGAAGACCATCGCCGATGCGGTAGTCGCAGCTCAAATCGCGGCCCAGCAAAAGGCCACCGAACGCCGCACCGCCGCCGACGCGGCCACGGCGAAGGCCACCGCGACGCAAGCCGCCGCTGAGAAAGCTGCTGCTGAAAAGGCAGCGTTCGAAGCGGCCAATCCGCCCGCTACCGCGGGGAACTAGCCTCGGCGGACGTCAGCCATCTCTAAGCGTGGCGTAGCAGAATCTGGGTTGCACGGGCTTTGCCCGCGTTGGGCAGATTTCTCGCGATTCATCGGCATTGCCTCGCAACTCGCGAATGCCAACAATAGGCATGGAGGCAGTCTATGAAGAAATCACGCGAATCGAAGCAAGTCCAGCGTCCTCGCATCGATGTGACGGGTTACGCAGGGCAGTGGCTAGCGCTCGACCCAGAGAGCTATGCAGTCGCGGCAAGCAATCCATCGCCAAAGCGCGCGAGCGAAAAAGCCCGCGCGGTCGGTGTTGAGGATCTCATTCTGCTGTTCGTCCCCACGTCGGATGCCTTTTTTGTCGGCGCCGGGGCATGATCTTTCCCTACGTCGAGTTGTACCGCGAAGGACGACTGCGCCCGCTGCGATTGGTGATGTTATGGAAGAGACCAACACAGGCCTGTGGTGGCGCATTTGCGCGTTAATCGACGCGGTGGGTGGGAGCGTATTTTGCTTCCTCGTTGTAGCTTTTTTCGATGTCGTCATGAGCGGCAGCTTTCTGTTCTCGTTTCTCATCTGCCCGATCTGGTTTCTCGTTGCTGTGGTTCTGGTCTTGGTTCAGCGCCCGAATTGGAAAGTGGGCGCCGCTCGAGTTCTTTTTCCAGTCGTCACCGGAATACTTGTCGTCGCGAATTCGTCGCTGCAGGGAAGAATCGCACGGGCAAATGCGGCACGAGTTATTCAAGCCGTCGATCAGTACCACCAGGCGAACGGCGACTATCCTGAACAATTGGAGGATCTCGTCCCGCAGTATTTGAGCTCGGTTCCGCGGGCGAAGTACTGCTGCTCGCAAGGTGCATTCGCCTATTGGGGCGCGGAACGAACCGATTACATGGCGTCACAACGCCCCATCCTTGTCTGGTGGCAGATTCCTCCATACGGCCGCAGGATTTACTCATTTGAGACGGGCGAGTGGAGTTACTTGGATTAGCGGCAAGCGTTAAACGGATGCAGCACGGGCAGAGCCCGTGGCACCCGGGGTTGTCCCCGCTTCAGCTTCGCGTTCGTTCGTGCATAAGCGCCGAATTTGCGACTCGGTCGTGTCGCTTCTAACGATCATCCGGCCTCGTTTTCTTTTCGCCACGCGCTTTGTTGAAAACTTTCATCACGTGGCGAAAACGCGTGCTAGGTTTCCATAGCCGAAAATCTTGCCGCCATCCCGAGAGTTTGCCTGCCGGCTAAACTCCACGCGGTGCGAAAATTCGGTGGCCGATTCCTCCCCACGGCACGCCTGCTTATGTCGCGCATGATTCCACAATCCGCGCTCGCGCTGCGCGCCGCCATCCTGCTGGCGGTCGCCGCGATCATGTCTTCGACCGCTCCGCGGGCCGAGGCCATTCTGCACGAGTTGTGCATTCCCAATGCCGTGCGCATGACCCCCAAGCCGGGGTGCAACCCCGGCTGCCAGCATTCGGCGTGCATCAGCATCATGCCGGGCACCGTCGTGGCGCCGGTCGGCGCCGAGGTGGTGATGGTCGCCGGCGTGTGCGGCCACGACGGCTATCTGCACAGCGATCAACGCGTCGAGTGGATGATCGATCCCTCGAGCGAAGGTTTTATTGTTGATGTCGGGAACGGAACTTTCCACGATCACTTGCGCAAGTGGCACGAACGCGCGCACAAGGTGGACAACACTTTTGCGGTCGGACGTACCGTGCATCACGGCATCACCCTGACACGTGGCACGCCGGCGCCCGAGGACGACGTGCCCGTGCTTCCCGGTCAGGCGTGGATTACCGTCACGTCGAGCCGCGAAGGGACGAGCGACGTCACGGCATTCGCGCCCGATGTCTTCGGTTGGGATGCACGCCTACAGCGGGCCCGCATTCACTGGGTCGATGCCACCTGGATGTTGCCCCCCGCGGCGACGAATCCCGTCGGCACGCGTCACGTGATGACCACGACGGTGGTGCGTCAAAGCGATCAAACGCCGATCCAGGGCTATCGCGTGCGTTATGAAGTGCAGGGGGGGCCGGCGGCGGGCTTCGCTCCCGATTGCTCGCCGACGATCGAAGTTCCCACGAACGAACTGGGACAGGCCAGCGTCGAGCTGTTCCAGCAATCGCCCGCGCCGGGCACCAATATCATCAGTATTCAGATTATCCGCCCGGCCGACTTTCCCGGTGGAGATGGGCGCCGCCTGGTGCTCGGTACCGGCTCGACGCAAAAGACGTGGGTCTCGAACGATCTGGCGCTGCGCATCAGCGGTCCAGCACAAGCGGCCGTCGGCGGCAACGCCGTCTATCGCATCGAGATCCACAATCCGTCCGGTTCGGCGGCACGCGACATCGTAGTGAGCGATCAACTGCCCGCGGGCATGTCGTTCGTGTCGAGCCAACCACCGACCCAGGCCGCTACCGGCCGGCTCGAATGGCGCTTCGCCGAGATCGGTCCGCGCCAGACGCAGACCATCGAGGTGACGCTCCGGGCCGATCAACCGGGCACGGTGCAGAACTGCGTGACCGTCGCTAGCGCTGCCGGTGTGACCGCGCGGGAGTGCGCTACCACCACGGTGCTGGCCTCGGGGCTCGAGGTGCGCATGACCGGTCCGCCGCAAGCCCAGGCGGGCGAAACGGTCAATTTCGAGGTCACGGTGACCAATCGCGGAGGAACTCCGGCGACGGGCATCGTGATCGTCGATCGTTACGATCCGGGATTCGAGCACGCGACGCGCGCCAATCCGATCGAACGGAACCTTCCCGATCTCGGGCCGGGCGCTTCGCGCACGATCGCCGTGCAATTGCGGGCGTTGCAGCCAGGGCAACAGTGCAACCGCGTCGAGGTCCTCGCCGCGGGCGGTTTGAGCAGCTCTGCCCAGGCATGTGTCAATGTGACGGGAACCCCCATCGTGGCGCCGCCACCGGTGGTGCCGGGCGAAGAGCCCCCGCCGACCACGCCGAATCCCGCGCAGATCAAGGTCGAGAAGACCGGACCGACGCTCCGCAATGTGGGTGGAGTGGCCGAGTTCACCATCCGCATCACGAACATCGGCAGCGTGCGGGTGACGAACCTGAAAGTGGTCGACAACTACGATCCCGGCCTGAATCCCGTGATGGCCACCGATGGTCGGTACTTCATCGGCAACGATCTCGCCTGGAGCATCGATGGTCTCGATCCGGGGCGCTCGGCCTTGCTCGAGGTACATTGCCGCTGCACGCAGGCCGCCGCCCAGACGTGTAACCGCGTGACGGTCACCACCGATCAGGGGGCACGCGCCGATGATGATGCGTGTCTTGAAGTTCGTCCGGTGCAGGGTGGGCTCACGATGACGGTGAGCGACACGCGCGATCCCGTGACAGTCGGTGGCGACGTGACGTACGAGGTCGTCGTGCGCAACACGGCGCAAACGCCCGACAGCAACGTCGCCGTGAGCGTGACGCTGCCGACCGAGTTGAGTCCTGTCTCGACAGGTACGCAGGGGCCCTCGGCGCATACGATCGTCGGGCAGGCGGTCACGTTCCAACCGGTTGCGCAAATACCCGCGGGGGGGACGTTGACTTATCAGGTGCAGGCGCGCGCCAATCAGGCGGGACAGGCCCGCGTCACCGCCACGCTGAATAGCCAATCGCGGATGCAGGCCCTGACGGCCGACGAGACGACCGCCATCTTCACGCAGCGCTAGACGCTTGCGCGTTGCTTCTTTGGCGTCGCGCCACTCCTCGGTGGGTCGCGAGAAGGCGAGACTGGCTGGTTCCCTGGCCGCCGGCCCGGTAAGATTCGTCCGCCCATGCGGGCCGTTGCACGTCCGTGCGAGCATGTTGCACGATTCACGGAGCTGGGAGTAGCGGGCGTTCCTTTACCGTTGCGCGACGATGACGCAGACCAAGAAACCACGTTCTTCCAAAAAACGCGACGAACGGTCCGCCGGCGAATCGGTCGAAACTCGGCTGGCCGACTTCTTCACCGTGGGCTGGATGTTGACCGTCATGATGACCTGCCTGTGCGAAGTCGGAGCCTTCGCGCTGGGGGTCTTTCTGCGCTATTCGGAAGGGGGCACGAACTTCGAACTGCTGCGCGGCATGCTGCTCTTCGCCGCCGTAGTGCTGGGGCTGGTCACGCTGATCCTAACGGCCGTCGTCTGGCGCCTGCGACGCGTGCCGCCGCCGACGAGCGTGACGTTGTTCGCCATCGTGGTGGCGGTCGTGCCGATGCTGACCATGATCATTCAATCGCTGGATTGAACTTGCTTCTCCCGCTAGCGGAGCGGCGATCTTTTTGATGCCGAAGCTGATGGGGACCGGACGACAAGACCAACGCTATGACCGACTACGCCGTCCACGAGCACGAAGAGTTTCTCACCGCCGCGGATGAGGCCCTGGCCGACCCGTCGCTGCAATCGGCGCTGTCGATGCTGGCCGACACGCTCGGCCAGCGCAACAAGGATGCCTTTGCCGAGTTGTCGGACTCGGGCCTGTTGCGCGATCGTGCGCGCGCGATCAAGGATGCCACGCTCGCCGAACTGGATCGGCATCTTGAGACGCTCGAGGCAAGCGTCAATCGTCGCGGCGGCCAGGTGCATTACGCGGCCGACGGCGCCGATGCGTGCCAGACGATCGCCGGCATCATCCGTGCCGCGGGGGGGCGGCATGTCGTCAAATCGAAGTCGATGACGACCGAAGAGATTCATCTCAATCGCGCGCTCGAGGCCGAAGGGTTCCACGTCGTCGAGACCGATTTTGGCGAATACATCCTGCAAGTAGCCGGTCAGCGGCCTTCGCATCTGGTGGCCCCTGCCGTTCACTTGCGCATTCCCCAGGTGGCCAAGATTCTTGGCGACGATGCGGGGGAACAATTGCCCGAAGATGCCGAGAAGCTGGCCGCGTATGCGCGCCGCACGCTGCGAAAAGAATTTGCCCGTGCCGACGTGGGGATCAGCGGCGCGAATTTCGCCGTGGCCGAGACCGGCACGGTCGTGCTGGTGACGAACGAGGGGAACGGCCGCCTAACCACGAGCATGCCGCGCGTCCACATCGCGCTGCTGGGCATGGAAAAGGTCATTCCCCAGCTGGCCGATCTGCCCGTGTTCCTCAAAGTGCTCGCACGCGCGGCGACCGGTCAAAAACTTTCGATCTACACGTCGATGATTACCGGCCGGCGTCAACCGGGCGAACTGGATGGCCCAGATGAGTTTCATCTCGTGGTGCTCGACAACGGGCGCTCGCGCATTCTCGGCGGTCCGCTGCGCGAGAGCCTGTTCTGCATTCGCTGCGGCGCTTGTTTGAACGCCTGTCCGATCTATCGCAACATCGGCGGCCATGCCTACGGCGGCGTCTATGCTGGCCCAATCGGCGCGGTGCTCACGCCGTTGTACTCGGGCCTGACGCATCACCCCCACTTGCCGCATGCCTCGAGCTTGTGCGGGGCATGTCAGGCAGCCTGCCCGGTGAAGATCGCCATTCCCGAGATGCTCGTGCAACTCCGCGAGCAACTGCACCGCGAACCATCGCAGGCCAACCGGGTCGAGAATGCGATCTATCGTTTGTGGGCCGCGATGCTGCGGCGGCCGCGACTGTACCGGCTGGCCACGTGGCTGGCGACGCGCACCATCGGACGCTGGCCGGGTGGGTGGATCCGACACCTGCCGGGCTTGGGGGGCTGGACCGGCGCGCGCGATTTCCCTGCCCCCGCGCCCGAGAGCTTCCGCGACTGGTGGCACCGCGAGGGGCAGGCATGAAGCGCGAGGAGTTTCTGGCCCGGGTGCGCGGCGCCGCCGCGGCCGGACGGGCCTATCGAGTCCATGTGCGAGACGACATTCCAGCTCGTGTGGGCTACGTCGGTGCGGGACCCAATCCGGCCGAGCGCCTGGCGGCCGAGATGAATGCCGTCGGTGGATTTGCGCAATTGGTCGACAGCGAGGAGGCCGCCCGTGCAGCGCTGGCCGAGTTGTTGGTGCGCTACTCGCCCAAATCGGCGCTTTGCTGGCAGCACCCACTGCTCGAACGACTGGGCCTGGCGGCGCTGCTCGAGACGCACGGCGTCGAACATTGGTCGCACGATCTTTTGGCGCCACTCGACCAGCCCACCGCCCGGGCAAAGATGTTCGCCGCCGAGATCGGCATTACGAGCGCGACCTGGGCGATTGCCGAGACCGGCTCGCTGCTGATGGCTGCCACGGGGGGCCGCGAGCGCACGGCGAGCTTGCTCCCTCCGGTTCATGTGGCGATCGTCGAGCGGGCGCAGATCGTGCCCGACCTGTTCGATGCCTACGCACAGCTCGAGGCCGCTGGTGTCGAGAACTTGGCCAGCAACGTGACGCTCATCACCGGTCCCAGCAAGACGGGGGATCTCGAGTTGAAGCTGACGACCGGAGTTCACGGGCCGGGCAAGTGGCATGTAATTATCGTCCGGTGAGCGGATCAAGCTTCCGTCGCGACGACCGTGAACCGTGATTCCTCGATTCCTGCGCGTTCTTGCGCAAGATTCTCGCACGTCGCACGAATGGCCTTGTGCCGGGCAGTAGTCCTGCCATTACATTGTGGTGGCGGCGGTGTGGTGGATGATTCGGTTTTGCGGAAAGACAGGTTTCTCGCATGGGCATTTCGGTACTCGATCCCATCCATCCTGCCATCGAGCGGACGCGACAGATGCTCTTTCGCCCGTTCGACGTCCAGAAATGGGTCACGCTGGGGTTCTGTTCCTTTCTGGCCAATCTGGGGCTCAATAGCGGCGGTGGGGGTGGGAATGGCGGCTTCGGCGGTCAGTTCAGACCGGCTCAGAAACCAGACGAGGCATTTGAGAGCATCAAGCAGTGGACGATCGATCACTATGAATTGATGGTGGCAGTCGTGCTGTGCATCGTGGTTGGCTTTGCCATTATCAGCACGTTGATCATGTGGCTGAGTAGTCGCGGGCAGTTTCTGTTCCTGGCCGGCGTGGCACGCGATCGCGCCGCGGTGCGCGAGCCGTGGCGCGAGTTTCGCGAGCAGGGAAACTCGCTCTTCTGGTTCAACGTGTGGTTCGGCTTTGCCCTGTTTCTCGTGGTACTGGCAGCGCTGGTAACGAGCGGCCTGCTGGCGATGCCCGACATTCGCGCCGAGCAGTTCGGTCCGATGGGGGCGCTCGCGTTGGCCTTGGGGCTGACGGCAATTGTCGTGGTGGCAGTCGTTTACAGTGTGGTGGGCATTCTCCTGTACCAGTTGGTCGTGCCGATCATGTACCTGCGCCGCTTGACGGTGATGCCGGCGTGGGGGGAGTTCAATCGCACGATCGTCGCCGAACACAAAGGCACGCTGGTGCTGTACCTGCTGTTTCAATTGGTGTTGGGAATCGCCTTGGGCATGATCGCGACACTCGTGGCCTGCCTGACGTGCTGCGTCGCCGCGCTGCCGTTCATCAGCTCCGTGGTGCTGCTACCGCTGGCGGTTTTTCACCGCTCGTACACGCTGTACTTTCTGGAGCAATTCGGGCCGGAGTGGAGATTCTTTACTAGACCGGGGGAAGGTCCGTCCGGGCCGATCATACCCACGATAAATCTGTGATTGGTGGGTGCTACGTCCTCGACGGGATGACTGACGAGGAACTGGTCGAGTTTCACTCCGTGATCGAGTCGCCGGTCTATTTTGCGCGACGAGCACCAGAGAATGGATCGTAGCCTGCTTGATACAAGTACGCTGTCGGACACATGCTGCCACGTGGAATGCAATTGCCCACCACCGAGGCCCGGTCTAAGCAGTATCTGAGGTCGCACGGAAGATTCACTTTCTCGCACATCTCGTGTTTTGAGATACTACGAGGACTGCGGAAACGTCATGCCCCGCAACGAATCGATCGGTTCACGCAGTTCTGCCAGCGTTCGGAGTTGTTGCCGGTCACCTATGAAGTGATCGATCTTGCTGCGACGCTTTGGGCCGACGGCAAGCAGCGTGGCGTCAGCGTCGAGGATAGTGACCTGATGATCGCGGCCACCGCCATCCTTGAAAAAATTCCGCTGATCACGGCGAACCCGCGACATTTCTCGTGGATTGCGGATCTGCAAGTTGCCAACTGGCGCGAGTAATATTCTCGGCGAACGATCTGAAATCAAAGATCGTTGGTTTGCTTATTCATCGCGTGCTCGTGCGGATATGGCTCGAGATGCACGAGTACGTCGCGCAGACTGGCAAAGCGGGCGACGAGCTGGTCTTTGACCTCGTGCCCGATGCGATGTCCTTCTTCGACCGTCATCCGGGCATCGACCTCGATGTGGATGTCGGCCAGAAACTCGATGCCCGTCTTGCGCACCCAGAGTTTCTCGACGGCGCGCACGCCAGGGACGGCGGCCGCCACCTCGCGGATCTCGGCCACGAGCTTTTCATCGGCCTGCGGATCGAGCAACTCGCTGGTGCTGCCGGCCAGCAGCCAGCCTCCCGACCACACAATCGCAGAGACGACCACGAGAGCCGCCGCTTCATCGGCCCAGAGAAAGCTGGGTCCTCCCCAACGCACCGCCGCCAGTCCGATCAACACCGCCAGCGAACAGAACGCATCGCTACGATGATCCCAGGCATTGGCCAGGATCGCGGACGATCCGATCCGCTGGCCGATGCGCTGCTTGTAGCGATACAGCCCCTCTTTGATGAGGACGTTGGCGCCGGCGATCCACATGGTCCACACGGGGGGCGTGACATGCTCGATCCACAGCCGCTGGATCGCCTCCCAGCCCACCAGCAATGCCGACACGATCACCAGCAGCGCCACGTAGGAGCCAGCAATCGCCTCGGCCCGGGTGTGACCGTACGGGTGTTCGTCGTCGGCCGGCCGCTGCGCAAACCAGAGGGCAAAGAGCACCACGGCGGACGTCAGGGCATCGCCCAGCGAGTTCACCGCGTCGGAAACGAGCGCGAAGGAAGAGCCGACGATCCCGCCGACGAGCTTGACCACGCCGAGCGAAATATTGACTAGCAGACCGAGCCACGCGGCGCGCATGGCGCTGCGGTAAAGAGGCTGGGGCGAGGCGTGCGCTGGCGTCGACAAGTCAGTGTCCCGGTGGGATCTGCGAAAGGGAGAACGCCGGCGCAAGGGCAATGGCCCCCTGCTATGGACATATTAAATCGTATGCCAAGTAGTGGAAAAACTACAGGGGGAGCTTCATGGTCGCTCGGCGATCAGCAGTTGCTTTATCGCTTCCAACCGGGCAGTTTTTTCGAGGATCGCCGGCGGTGTAGGCTGATCCTTGACCAGTGATTGATAGAAACTAATGTTTTCATCAATCAAATCTGAGGCACAGCGTCCGTCCAAGGTTCTGGTCGTAGGATCGGCGCCCGCCTGCAACAGCAGACGCACAATTTCGAGTTGGCTTCGTGCTACCGCATGCAGGAGTGCCGTCGCGCCGCTTTCACTCGTGTGATGAACGCTGGATTCGGCTTCGAGTAAAAGCTGAGTTGCTTCCGGCGAGCGTGCGAACATGAGGGCAGTGACGCCACGTTGCCAACGCCCGTCGACAGGAGAATGCAAATTCAGCACCAGATCTGGTCTGGCACCACGACTCAGCAAAAATGCGACGGATGAAACTTGGTCGGCATAGGTCGCGTTGTAGAGGGGGGAATTGCCGAACTGTGGATGTACGAAATCAAGATCGGCGCCCACATCGAGCAATTGCCGCAGCAATTCAGGCCGACCTGCTGATGCCGCCGAAAGCAGTTCCATGCCGAGTTCGGTCATGCCGATGAATTCCCTCTGATTGGTCGCGAGACTTGAAGCCAGTAAGCCAATCGCAAAGCGTGCTCCCGTCAGGTCACAGCGAAACTTATCAGCTTAAGGAGCCGGCGTTTCTGGTGACGATACAGGAAGCAAATAGCCGAGATCGGCCTCCTTCTCAAAGTCGCCCCCCTGATCGACGCCGTCGCGGCCTACCGAATAGATGAGCCACCCCTCGTCGACCTGTTTCAAATGTAGTGGTTCCTGCGAGAACGGATCGCGCGTGGCGTTGCCGGAGAGTCCCAGCGAGTCGATCGTGGGAACTGCGTCCGGGTGAGTCTCCAGGGTTGCCTGCAACGCGATCAAAGCGCGCAAGCAGCGCGTGCGCGCGATGTCGGTATAGGCGGCGCGAGAGAAAGCGTCCAGGGCCGGTATCAAGATGCTCACGGGAAAGCCCCGCGTCGTGGACGAGTTCGCCTCATCGAAGGCATGGGGCCCCTGCTGAAGCCGGTCGTTCCAGGTGGCGGCGTCGCGCAGATATTGATATTGCCAATATTGCGTTAGAGGCCGTGCTACTCGCGATTGGGATAGGTCGTCAAGCATCGCCATGCCGAAGATGGCTTCGCTCTGCAGTCCTTCGCACGCAATGGTCAGGTCATCGTGCAGCGCCAGTTCCTGTTCCAGCCGTTGTCGCTGCGATGACGACAGCGGATACTTTGCCATGAGCCTGGCCATCGCAACCTTGGTGTCGTTCGCGTAGGCAGTCGCCAACAGATAGCCAATGATCGTGGGCTCATGACGCAGTATTCGCGCGAGTGACAGGCCAAGCATGAGCGAGTCGAAGGCCTCTTCGTACTGTTCGTCGGCGACGAGTTGCCGCGAGCGCAACCGCAAAGCGCGGGGTATCGTGCGCAATTTCGAGGTCTGGTCCAGTAATCGCTGGGAGAGAATGGCGTGCGAATACTTCCGCATCGTGCCGATCGTGCGAGATTGATAATGTTCTGCCTCCACGGCGGCACGGACCAAGGGAAGAAGACGTGCGTAGGCATCGGACAGGGCCGCCACCTTGGCAGCCGCCTCCGGACCAAGCTCGCTCTCGTCGCAATCATCAGCGGCGATGACGTCGGCCAGTTGCTGGTTGATGCCCTCGGCCCAAGGCAAAGCGCGTTCCAGCATTGCCGCACTATTCTCGTCGTCCGAGAGTCTGGGCATGGCTAGATCTTGGAACGTGTTGGGCAGGCCCTGCGCGCGCCGGGCGGCCAACTCACTCTCGAGCAGCCGCCCAGTGTAGACCAGGGCTAGCGTATGTCCGATGAGCAGGGCCAAAAGCCCACAACCCACCGTCAAACCGAGGATGCGCAAGAACTTCTTCATGGCCGACAACTCCAATCAATTATGGAATAGATGGCCCGTCTTGCTGCGAGGCACGAACGAACAGAAGGTGCGCGTACTGCTCGAAGCTATCGGGGTTCGGCGCCGGACTCGCCTGTAGCCATCGCAACCAGGCCGGAGGCCACCGCGTGACGGGCTCCGCCTGAGCGAACGAGCGAGGCACCGTTACGAGCAAATCTTCGCTGGGGTGCCGGTACGAGGAGAGTCGTTCGTGTACCAGACTGCCCACCGCCAGGTTAAGCCCCAGGGCGACCAAGATCGCCGCGGCTACCCGTTTGCCCCAGGATCGGCGTTGCCGTCGGATGGTCGTCAACTCCTGCGAAACTTGAGCAAGCACGCGAGCGCGCAACGGCGGGGCGGGGTGAGTCTGGATCGATCGATCCAAACTCAATTCGAGTTCATCGTCCGTCATGGCAGTTTCCGTGGTGCGTGTGGATGCCGATCGTCCTCGCGTTGCTCGAGCCACGCACGCATCCGCGACAGCGCAGTGCGATATCGCGTGGCGACGGTTCCCTGCGGCGTGCCGAGCGCCTCGGCGATCTCGACAAACGTCAACTCACCGAAGATTTTCAGTTCGACCACTTCGCGCTGGAGGTCGGGCAATTGGCCGAGCGCGAGCTCTACTTCGTCGGTGTTCTCCCATGGGGGAGTGGTCGCCGCCATGGGTGGGGCTTCGAACGATTCGAACGGGTACCGTCTCCGGTGCCGCGCGGAGCTTACGTAACGCTCGACCTCATGCCGCGCGATGCCGAACAGGTAGGCCGTCAGGTGTCGTACCTGGCGCAGGCCCGCTCGACCTTGGGCCAGTCGCACAAAGGTCTCCTGCAGCACGTCGTCGGCTGCGTCTCGGCTGCGGAGCCGCGAGAGGAGAAAACGGTACAGCCGTAGCGCCAGCGCGTCGTACAACTCGGCGAAGGCGGCCTCGTCCCCTGCGGCCAGTCGCTGTTGGAGTTGCTGCATCGCGGCATCCCGTGGTCCCTCGACGACTCTACCCAGGTAGAGCGCCCGGTGGTCCCCATTTATTGCCTCGGTCGAACGTTTTTTTTCGCTCCTCGGGCGGTCTGCTCGCCGCGCAGGTGCCAATTCTGGGCGAATTCCCGGGGAACCGGTTGGATATTCGCCTTCCCGAGAGGTGCGGGATCGAAAGCCCGCCCTGTTTTCTTGATTTGCCTAAATTGCCCGATTATGGTGGATCTACGGTTCTATGGACCGAGATGCCGCCTTGCCCGTTCGGGTTGGGGGGCAGCCTTAATCTGCAATCAACACGCTTCCCACCTCGTGCCGGCGACAAACGCGTCGTGCGACCTTGGTGGGAGCGTACCGGACAGCGTCGGAAGAGTAGAGGAGTAGCCCCGGTGATGCGCCTTTTCAGTCGACGTGCATGGCTTGCCATGCCGCTGGTCGCGGTTGCCTGCCTCGCGTGGTGTAACCTGGCCAGTGCCCAAACGACGGGTAATTCCAGCGTCGCTGGTGTCTCGATCGATGCCGACGGCGTGCTGCGCAAGCAGCTTTATACCGATCCGTCGGGCATGCTCACGCGCGAGCGCGTAGCCGCGGCCAAGACACGCCTCGACTCGAGCGTGCTGGCCACGAGCAAGCTGCGTAAAATCTCGCTCAACCGTCTCGAGAAGGCGTTGGCCGAGCGCATCGCGATCAATCGTGCGCCGACCGAAGAAATGCTCTACCTCGCCGGCATCACGCGTCTGAAGCATGTCTTCTTCTATCCCGAGACGGGGGACATCGTGGTCGCCGGTCCCGCCGAAGGCTGGATGACCGATCTGTCGGGGCGCGCGGTCGGCCTGAGCCAAGGCCGACCCGTGCTCGAGCTGCAAGACCTGGTCGTCGCGCTGCGCGCCTTCCCACCGGGGGACGTGTCGAAGAACAAGGAGATCGGCTGCTCGATCGATCCGACGCCGGAAGGCCTGGCGCGCATGCAGGAGTTCTTGCAGGCGGTTGGCCCCACGGCGACGCCCGACGACACGCAGTCGATCGTCGATGGCTTGCGTTCAAGCCTGGGCATGCAGAACGTGACGATTCGCGGCGTTTCGCCGAAGACGCACTTCGCTCAGGTGCTCGTCGAGGCCGACTACCGCATGAAGCTCATCGGCATCGGTCTCGAGCAGCCGCCGATCAAGCTGGCCAGCTATGTCGACAAGGCCAGCGCCGCGCAGGTCTCGCGCAACGCGATGCAGCGCTGGTATTTCATGCCAGATTACAAGTGCGTGCGCACCAGCGAGGATGGCCTGGCCATGGAACTGATCGGCGACGGCGTGCAGTTGGTCGGCGCGGATGAAGTCGTGGTGGCCGGTGGGCAGCGCAGGCAGGCCGCCACGGGGGACCGTGCCAGCCAGGCTTTTGTGCGAGCTTTTACCCAGAAGTATCCGCAACTGGCCGAGCGTTCGCCGGTCTACGCGCAGCTCCGCAACCTGATCGACATGGCCGTAGCCGCGGCCTACGTGCAGCAGGAAGACTTCTACGGCCAGGCATCATGGACGCCGACGACCTTCGCCGACGAAAGTGCCTTCCCCGTTGAAACGAGCCCCGAGCCGCGCAACGTCGAGACGGCGGTGACCAGCATCTGGAAGGGCAATCGTCTGATGACGCCCGTCGGCGGCGGCGTTTCGATGCATGCCTCCGAGGCGCTCATTCCCGACAATATGCTCGAGGACGAAGGGGGCGAGCTCGCCAAGAAGCGCGAGGCGATCGAGCTGAACCTGGCCGAAGGCCAGTGGTGGTGGGATTAGCACCTCAGTGTGCTGTCGGGTCGCCGACCGATTCGAGCGGGTTGCCCAGACGCCGTCGGGCTTCTTTGTCGGGCGTGAAGCGGGCGTGCAGCGAGTCCCAGTCGAGCACCAGACGACCTCCCGTGGCACGGTGCTGCCGCGCCCAACTCATGAGCAGGTCGAGGCAGGCATGATCGATCAGATCGAGCTGCTCGAACTCGACATGCAATTCGGCCCCCTGGGGCACACGCTCGAGATCGGCCGCCAGGAGGGGCAGCCGGAGAAACGTGGCGGCGCCTTCCATACGCAGTGTCGCGTGACGCTTATCGCTGGCGATCTGCAGCTCTGTCTTCAGATGCGAGAAGGTGATGAGCAGCTTCAAGGCCGATAGCACGATGCCCGTCACGACGCCGACGAGCAGGTCTTCGACCACGATGGTGACGACCGTGATCAGAAAGATCGCCACCTCGCTCTTGCCATATTTCCACAACTCGACGATCGAACGTGGATTGACCAGCTTGTAGCCCGTGTAGACGAGAATCGCCGCCAGTGCCGACGTGGGCACCATCGTCAGCAGGCGGCTGAACAGCACGACGCACAAGAGCAGCCACAGCCCGTGCAACATGGTCGAGAGACGCGACCGAGCGCCGGCCTGCACGTTGGCGGCGCTCCGCACGATGACGCCCGTCATGGGGGCGGCGCCGAGCAGCCCACAGATCATGTTGCCGATGCCTTGCGCGGCCAGTTCCCGATCGTATTTCGTGCGGGGCCCGGTGTGCATCTGGTCGACGGCCGTGGCGCAGAGCAGCGTCTCGGCGCTGGCGATGATGGCAATGAAGAGGCCCGTCCGTAGCAGCACCAGCACAGATACGTCGTGGAGCGTCGCGAGCGAGGGGAAATGCACGCTTGCGGCCAGGCTGCTAGGCACCTCGACATACAGCACCGGCAGGCTCAGCCAGGCGGCCACGGCTGTGGCCAGCACGATGGCCACGAGCGGAGCCGGAATCGCCTTGATCGCTTTGAGCGGGATGAGCGGCCACAGCAGAATCACGGCGATCGTCAGCAGTCCCAGCTTGGCGGCCCAGTCGTGATTCTTGAGGGCCGCCAAGACGCCAGACAACTCTTGCACCGCGGCGGTCTGCGATTTCACCACGGTCTGGTAACGTTGCTCGCGCAGGTCGTCGAGGGCGAGCTCGTTGGCCTTCCGTGCGCGCTCGAGCGCCTGGGCAAAGGCGTCTCCCTTTTTGCTCTCCAGGGCGAGCAGACCCGAGGTGCGTGCATGCTCGATCTGGCGAACGAGCGCGTCGTGCAATTCCTGCTGGGCCTCGACGAATGACGCTAACCCCTCGGCTTGCTGTTGATGAATTTCTGCCGAGCCATGTTCCGAGATGCGCTCGGCGACAACTTCTTCGATTTCGAGTTGTCGCTCGTGCAACGCGCCGAAGGCCTTGATCTCGTCGGTTTTCAACTGCCGCGTTTCCAGCGTGTCGAGAGCGGGCAAGGGCAATCCTTTGCGGATCGCCTCGGGTATCGTGCGCAGATTTTCCAGGCCCGACTTGCGCGGCTTGTCGTCGACCATGACGTGAATCTGGCTCGAGAGGAGTAGGACGCCGATGCCCGAGAGCATCCCCTTGATGACCGCGGGCGAGACGGCACGAAACCATTGGCCTAGTTTTGCCAGGCCGGCAATCCACTGCAGTACGCCCCCCACGAGCACGACGAGGCCCACGGCCTCGTAGCCGAACTGCTGTACAATCTCGTAGATGACGACGGCCAGGCCCGCCGCCGGACCGCTGACTTGCAAGGGCGATCCCGAGATAGCGCCCACGATCAGTCCACCGACAATGCCGGTCACCAACCCCGCGGCCACCGGCATGCCCGAGGCCATGGCGATGCCCATGCAGAGAGGTAGCGCCACCAGAAAGACCACGATCGACGCGAGAAAATCGTGGCCGAGGTTCGAGCGAAACGACAGGCGTAGCGCACGATGGACGGCCATTCGACGTTTCCTACAAGGAAGTTCTGCCACTCTGGTCGACTCGAACGCAACTTGCGCGCCGCGGCAGGCGGCGGAAGGGATCTCCACGCGGGGGACCTGCTGCGAGTATCGCGGCGGCGATCGGGCGACGTCAAGCGCGCGGGCCGGCATGGCAACCTGGTTCCGATTCCGTCGCCTTGGTTGCAGTGCGACCCCCCACGCCCCACAATGCATCATTCAGTCGCCAGGCAGTTCGGCCGAAGCGGCCATCGCATCAGGGGCAGCGCCGTATGTTGGCGAAGTTGCGCACATTCTCGCTCGTTGGCATCGATGCGCTTCCGGTCGAAGTCGAGGTCGATGTCTCGGCTGCCGCGATGCCGAAGACCGTCCTCGTCGGGCTGCCCGAGGCCGCCGTCAAGGAAAGCGTCCATCGTATCGGCCGCGCGCTGGTGAACTCGGGCTTCCAACGCCCGTACGACCGCGTGGTGATTAATCTCGCCCCGGCGGAACTGCCCAAGCAGGCCGCCTCGTTCGACTTGCCGATCACCCTGGGCATACTCGTCGGCAGCGGACAACTGGCCTCCGACCTGCTCGCGCAATACGCCGTGGTGGGCGAATTGGCCCTCGATGGTTCGACGCGCCCCACGCGCGGCGCCCTGTCGATTGCCATATCGGCCGCCAAGGAACGTGGATTGCGCGGACTGCTCGTGCCCTCGTCGAGTGCCTCGGAGGCGGCGGTCGTCGAAGGGATCGAGGTGATTCCCGTGGCGAGCCTGGCGCAGGCAGTGGCCTTTCTGGCCGGACAGATCGAGATCGAACCGGCGCCTCCGCGCCTGAGCGAGCTGTTTGCCGCGTTGGGACAGTACGAGATCGACTTCGCCGACGTACGAGGTCAGGAGATGGCCAAACGCGCCATCACGGTCGCGGCCAGCGGCGGCCATAACCTGCTGATGCTCGGGCCGCCTGGCTCCGGCAAGACGATGCTCGCCAAACGAGTGCCGACGATTCTGCCCGAGCTCGCCTCGAGCGAATCGATCGAGACGACGCGCGTTTACAGCGCGCTTGGTCTGTTGCAGCCCGGACAGCCGCTGTTGGCGACGCGTCCCTATCGCAGTCCGCACCACACGATCAGCGATGCCGGGTTGGTTGGCGGCGGTTCAACACCGGCGCCGGGCGAGATCAGCCTGGCCCACAACGGGGTGCTGTTTCTCGACGAGCTGCCCGAGTTCAACCGACGTACGCTCGAGGTGCTGCGCCAACCGTTGGAAGACGGCACGATCACGATCAGCCGCGCGCTTTCGAGCACGACGTTCCCAGCCGACTTCATGCTGATCGCGGCGCTCAATCCTTGTCCTTGCGGCTATCGCAATGACCCGCGCCGTGAGTGCCAGTGTACGATCCCTCAAGTCGAGCGTTACATGAGCAAGATCAGCGGGCCGCTGTTGGACCGCATCGATTTACACCTCGAAGTTCCCGCCGTGCCATTTCGCGAGCTCTCTTCCAAGACCGCCGGCACGTCGAGCGCCACGATGCGCGAGCAGGTGTCGCAGGCGCGCGCCATTCAGCGCGAGCGTTTCGCCGGGACTCGAGTCCGCACGAACTCGCAGATGTCGTCGCGGTTAATTCGCCGCCACTGCGAGCTCGATGCCGCCGGACACGAACTGCTCCGCGCCGCGATGAGCGAGCTAGGACTTTCCGCCAGGGCGCACGACAAGGTGTTGCGCGTGGCCCGCACAATCGCTGATCTCGATACCAGCGATACCATCGCCGCCCCTCATCTGAGCGAGGCGATCAACTATCGCGTGCTCGATCGCGCCTTGTGGACGTGATCCTGAATTCTCCTTAAGCATCGCGAAAAGACCTGGGGGCACTGACGTATAGTTGGTTGATCGATTGGCGGTCATGTCCCCTGCCGTTTGTGCCGGTAGCGCCGATGGCAGCGATCGCACGGGGCGAACATTCTCGATGCGATGGCATAGGTTGCCGGGCCGCCGTGACTAGAATGGATGCAAGTTCTCCTCCAGGCAAAAGGCATCAGCGTGGCGTCCTCGTGTTCCAGCACCGCGGTCGAAGCAGGGCTGCGCGTCTCGCTTGAACCTTTGACCGACGTCGCCGTGCTTGAGTCTTTATGGAAGGCACTCGCGCCGTTGTGCGAGCACTCCTTCTTCAACTCCTGGTCGTGGATCGGCTGCTGGCTCGAATGCCTGCCCGAAACGATCCGGCCGCTCGTTTTGCGGGTCGAGCAAGCTGGCCAACTCCTGGGATTGGGGCTCTTCGTCCCGCGCAAGGTTCGCCGTCGTGGAGTCGTTCGCTCACGCGTTCTGTGTCTGCACGAAGTGGGCGATCCGGACTGTGACGCCCTCCGCATCGAGCACAATGGCCTGTTGGTGCAACGGGGACGCGAGGAGGTCGTCGCGCGGGGGGTCGTGGCGTATCTCGATCGCGCGCCCGCCTGGGACGAGATCTTTCTGAGCGGCATGGCCGCCGACAACGCACTGCTTGGGACAGCCGCGGCCGCCGCTTCGTCGGCCCGTCTGGTCATCGAATCGCGCGAGCCCTCGCTGTTCGTCGATCTCGAAGCGTTGCGCCGCGACGGCGCTGATTACCTATCGCGGCTCAGCGGCAATACGCGTTCTCAGATCCGCCGCTCGATGCGCGAGTACGAAACGCGCGGTCCGTTGACCATCGTGGCCGCGGCCAGCGTGGAAGAAGCAGAATCCTATCTCGGCGAGTTGGCCCGGCTGCACCAGCAGCTTTGGACGAGCCGGGGAGAAGCGGGGGCCTTCGCGGGCGAATTCTTCTCTCGCTTTCACCGGACACTGGTCCGCCAGTGTTTCGCTGCCGGCAACATCCAACTGCTGCGGATCGCGGCGGGGGAAGCCACGATCGGATACCTCTACAACTTCGTGTCCGGCGGACACATCGCGTTCTACCAAAGCGGCTTTGCCTATGACGAGAATCCGAAACTAAAGCCGGGACTCGTGAGCCATACGCTGGCCATCGAGTTGAACCGCCAACTCGGGCATCGTGTCTACGATTTTCTCGCGAGCGAAGCCCAATACAAACGCAGCCTGGCCACCGACTCGCAAGAGATGGTCTGGGCGGTACTGCAACGTCCCCGGCTGCAATTCGATCTGGAACGCCGCCTCCGGCAGCTCAAACGCCAGATGGTGGGACGCACGGACGGCGAGACTTCCCTGTAAGCATGGTTGATTCTGCTGTAGACGCGTACGAGCAGCGTCCGTCTAATACAGCAAGTCGGGTTTACGGGTGTGAATGACGCTTGCGTGGGGAGTGCGGCCATGAAGTACGCACGCTGCTTTTTACGTCTTGCGCTGGCCTTGTTCGTGTTTGCGCTCGCCTATCGTCTCTATCCGCATGGAA